>CAYNKH010000026.1:0-13643 GCA_964397745.1 uncultured Bacteroidales bacterium
GTTCGTCCTTCTTCCGTTCGTCCTTCGATTATTCTACATTATTCCTTCAAATGTTTCCTTGCAGTTTTTACACTTGTAACAAATATTGAAATAAGTTCATTCGACTCAGCGATTCCATATAATATTAATGCATTATCTTGAGAAAGGCCAGCTTTTGAGATAATATTCAGATTAATTTCCGACTCTCTTAGTTCTTTCAATCCAATCTTCATTTTATGAATAAAATCTTTTGTTGATTCAGCATCTTGCGCTTCACCGTAATTTAAGGATGGCGATGTTCCTGAGCGTAATAATTGTCCTCCTAGATGGGAACTGGCTTTTGAATTATCAAGACTATTAACAATTTTAATTACCAATACGGAAAAATATATTAATCGTAATTTTAGATCTTTTTTTTTGTTCATTATTACAACTTTTTAAATTATTTATTAATGTTTCAGCAAATAAAACACATCTAAATAAAACAAGACGATTATAAACATTTAGTTTCGTTTAATATTCGTTTATTGTCGTTTAAAAACGATTCAAACCTCGAACTGCAATTACTGACATCAATTTTTACTCATACATCAATTCCTTCTCGTCCTTTTTCTTGGTCTTATTAAATGCGAAATTTATAAACTTGACAATTATTTGTTAATAAATATAGATGTTTTGTAAAATTGTTTTTTAATAAATTGTATCTTTGTAAATAAAGCAAATAATATTTTATAGAAAAAAGCTATGAATCGCAAACGAATAATTAGTATAGTGTTAGTATCAGCACTCATATTTTGTGCTAATCAGTTATCTGCACAAGACAAAAAAGACAATAAGGCAGATCTTGATGCTGCTTTTATTTCTACATTTTACAACATTACTGCTGGTGATTGTGTTGACTTTACAGACATGAGTACAGGCGGACCAACGTATTGGCAATGGAGTTTTCCTGGAGCACAGACAGTATCGTCAAATGTACAAAACCCTACAAACATCTGTTACTATTATGCTGGTGTATATGACGTAATACTCGAGGTTCAAAACGGTAACGATATTGACACCGAAATTATTGAAGCGTGCATTACTGTTGAAGCAAACACAGAAATTCCCATTGCAGATTTTACGGCAGATTATACGACTATACCCACAGGTGGAACCGTAAATTTTATAAATTTATCTCAAAATGGACCTTTTAACTCTTATGCCTGGACTTTTGAAGGTGGAATTCCTAATGTTTCGAACGAAGAAACTCCGATTCCGATAGCATATACAACTGTAGGAACTTATAGAGTTGAGCTACGAGTTGAAAACGAAGAAGGTGTGCAAGATGACGAAGTTAAAGTACAATATATAAACGTTATTCCTGCTGCTACTATACCACCAACAGCAAATTTTATGGCAGATAGAGTGTATATTGCACCTGGAGATTTTATAAACTTTAGAGATATGAGTGCTGGAAGTCCATACATCTGGAAATGGTTTTTTGAAGGAGCTGAACCCATAGAAGAAACTATGAAAGACCCACAAAGTATCTTATATACAATGCCTGGAACTTACGATGTAGAATTAATAGTAGAAAGCAATAAAGGTATAGATACTATAAGGAAAATAGATTATATTGTTGTTGCAGAAACCGACCCATGTGTTGCAATACCAATCGCAGATTTTAGTGCATCACAAAGATTAATAAGATCGGGGACAACAATTTATTTTGAAGATAAATCACTTAATAATCCTACAACATGGAATTGGTATTTTCAAGGTGGCTATCAAACCTATTCGGCAGTCTCAAATGTAATAAATGGAGTTGAATACAACGCTGCCGGATTTTATGATGTTTCTCTTTCGGTAAACAATGCTTGTGGCTCAAATTATGTGTATAAAGAAGATTACATATTGGTGTTTTCGGGACCGATAAATAAATATTGTGATTCTATATCAAATATAGGTGTTAGCGAAGCTATATACTCCCCTGGTCTCAGTGGAACTTGGGGTAGAATTGGAGGACATAACGGACAAAAACCCAGAATATATGCCGAAAAATTTGAGCAATACTCATTTGAGCAAATTGATGGACTTATTATTCCTGTTACAGTCTCAGAACATGGAGCCTACAACTCTAAAGTTACATTTTATGTCTGGAACGGAAACACAACATATCCCGAAGAGGTATTATATGAAAAAGAAGTCTTTCTACGGAATATCCCATCAAACTTTTATTTCCCTATAGATTTTGAAAATCCTATTACTGTTGAAGGACCATTTTTTGTAGGATATAAAATAAACTACGTAGATACAGACGGCGATGGTATCAGTGATGATGAGTTTGCAGTAAGTATTGCCGTAAATAGGACCTATTCGAGTGCAAAAAACACACTATATGTCCAAACAAACGGAGTATGGAATACCGCCACCGAAAAATTTGGAGTAAAAACATCGAGCGCAATAAAAGCTGTTACATGTCTTGTCGATTTACAAGAATTTGAAAAAGATAATAATATTGAAATTTATCCCAATCCAGCGGCTGAAAACATATATATCAATACTGGAAATATAGAACCTGGCAAAAATATTCATCTACAGCTTATTGACCAAACTGGCAAAATTCTTTTGTCGTACGATACTAAAGCTGATTATGACAATATTAGCATTAACATAAACTCTTATCCCCCTGGACTTTACTTGGTTAATATGATTGTTGGTCAAAATAAAATTACTAAAAAAATACTTATTAACAGATAACATCTTGACAGGCATAAATTTATGACCAATCCAAAAATAGAAATTTATACTGATGGAGCAGCAAGAGGTAACCCAGGTCCTGGAGGATATGGGATTGTGCTAATGTCGGGCAAGCACCGAAAAGAATTAAGCGAAGGATACAGAAAAACAACAAACAACCGCATGGAGTTGCTCGCTGTTATAGTTGCTTTAGAAACTCTAAAAATCCAAAATTCTGATGTGAAAATATATACCGACTCAAAATACGTTTCCGAAGCAATTAATCAAGATTGGATTAGCAAATGGATAAAAAAAAGTTTTAAAAAAGTTAAAAACCCCGACCTCTGGAAACGGCTAATTAATATTTATAAATTGCATAATGTAGAGTTTATTTGGGTAAAAGGACACTCTGATAATGAAGAAAATAACCGATGCGATTATCTTGCCGTTGAAGCTTCAAAAAAACTAAATCCACTAATTGATGAGTATTACGAAGCAACATGCAAACAGGAAAACAAATTACTATAAGTGATTAGTTAACAATCGAATACCTAATACAACAATCATGTCGAACTCAAAATTCCTTTGATTCGTAAATTAAAACTTACCAATAACTTATAAATAGTATTCCATTTTAATATTTTGCACAGTAGTCCCCTTTTTAGTAAAAGAACATTCTTTGAATTTTGGAGCTCCAAAATAAATTCTAGGATTTTGAGAAAACCCAAAACCTTCGACAGGCATACCAAGAAAGTGAAAATCTACATCAGAATTATTATTCTCGTCATGATAAACCGAGATAGCATATATTCCATCAGGAATGTTTTTGGTTTTAATTAGGATACTTCCTTTTTTAGCAACAGTACTACCCGCATCGGCATACCCCGATTTTGAATTAAACTTAGTGGCATCTTTAAAAACTGCCCACTTAATTGTACCTTTCGAGTTCCTAATATTACTAACATTAATAGTAATAGATGTTTGCTGAGAATATAATGCCAAACTCATTAACAAACATAAGACAGAAAATAAATGTTTTAATTTCATAATGCATATTTTTTTCAAAGTGTAAATATAACAAAATTAATATGTTGATGTTGTGAGTTTAAAACATTGTGTTAATGGGGTTTTATGTCGAATTTACGCAAATAACTCAAACTGTAGATACTTAAAAAAAGTTTTTTTTAAGTACAAGATTTGGATTAATAAAAACATTATATATATTTGTTATCAAATTATCTACCATGAAATACACTTTCTTAACTCTAATTGCGGTATTTACTATTTCCATTTTTGGATTTTCACAACAAAATAAGATTAAGCGCAAGACAACACAAATTTTAGGTTATGCCTACAATTATGGAACTGGTGAGGTCGAAACTGGTGGCAAATGCTTAAGTATTGATAAATCACTTATTGGCCCAGGGGATAAAATTTATTTTGAACTTGTTTCTGGAGACTTCGATAAAGTTTCAATGGTCGCAGTTAATAAATATGATGTTTGGACAAATGTTTTTAATAACGGAAAAGTCAAACATCAAAATAGTAATAGCTCAAGTGATTATGGCTATTCTTTATACTTTAAATCTTATTATAAGAACAAAGATTTTAAGTCATATAAAGTTTTTGTTAATGGTGCACACAATCAGTATAATAAACAGGCCTGTGTTATTAAAGTATTATTAGTTTCAGAAAGGGAGGTGTTCGAAGATGACTATAAATTTGTGACAGAGTTAATTGCTCCTAATTATCAAGAAAGTTATCGAGGAGTTACGGCTGATGGTATTTCTAAACTCAGAATAGATTTTTACTTACCTGGGGTTAAAAAGCTAAACTTAAAGTATCCCGACTGTGGAGGTTTTGAATATGCAAATGGTAACAAAGGTTCTCGTAGTAATGGGTCGAGTACTTCTATTAGGTTAGATGAAACTGGGCATGGATATATCTACTATACTCCACCAGCATATATTGATCAAGGATGGTGGGAAGAATTGGTTCAAGAATCACCACCAATAACTGATATGGAGAAATATGGAGATGAAATTTCTAAATTTTCGGTTGACATTCCTATTAGTTTTTGGTATCAAAATCTTAATAGTAAAAGCGTATATGACTCCTGTATTATTGAGCTGTATCGTCCTCCAATTGTTTTTGTTCATGGTTTTCTTGGAAGTCTAGCTACTTAGAGTGGAATGTCTGTTGGGCTTAATGAAAAAGGTTTTAAAACTATTAGTAAAAATTATTTCGCTGGTGAAGGTTCAATTGGTGATCAGTCGCAACAGTTGTCTATAGATGTTTACGAAACAATTGAAGAGGCTAATAAAAGTGGAGTTAAACTTACAAAATTAGACATTGTTGCTCACTCAATGGGAGGGTTAATTTCGCGACATTTTCTGAAGAGTGATTTTTATCCTGGAAATGTTCGTAAACTAATAACAGTGGGGACTCCTCACCATGGAGTTAGTGGATTTGGGTTTTATGTTGGCAAACTTGGTTCTGCTTGGAATAAGCAACATCAAAAAGCAATTTATGAATTACGTGAAAATAGTAGTTTTTTACAGAACTTAAATGCAGGAGAACAGACAGGACGTCATCTCGTAGAGGGAGTGGAATACGGAAATATTTATGTCAATCCTACCGATTATGTTGTAAGTGCAAGCTCTGCAAGATTAAACATGGTTCCTTCAGCGATTATGTACAGTATGTCACATTCTGCAGACATAAGCTCAAATTCTATTACAAATCACATTTCTGTTGAAAACCAAATTATTTCATGGTTAGGAGCTGAAATTAGGCGAACACCAAACGTATATCTAAATGCATCTTTATCAAAAGCAAGCAAAGGTGAGGTTTATAGAGCATATTTCCCATCAGGAAGCTATGAGTTAAAAAAAGAGAAAATCAATAAGTTTCCATGCGAGTTTAAACTATACCACTCTCTTAAAACTGGTGAAGGCAAAGCCGTGTTGCATCTTAAAGCAGGAAATAAAATTTTGGGGGCTATTTTTGTGTTTGCAAATTCAGAAATTCATATAGGAAATGCAAGTCCCGATTTAATGGAGATTCGACTACTTGAAGGAAAAGCACAGTTTAAAAGTATTAAAGCCAATGGTGGGCACTTTATTGTACACATCCAAGATGATGACTCGCCTTATTGTAAGGATGGAAGTTTTGTATTTAACCCAAAAGCAACAGTTAGAGGATTAGACACGGAATTTGCGATTGAACATGTAGATGGCGAAATTACTGTTGTTGGTCTTGAAGGCGATATGGAAGTTTATACAAAACTTGAACCAGGAGTAGAGCCTGTACTAATATCAGAGTCTCAATCAGTAGTTATTCGCGATGAGATTATTAAAGAAATACAATTTGAAGAACCAGATTGGATTACTGACTTAGGAGATGAAGTAGATGAAGACACAGGCAAAGAAACCGTAAATTCTGATGATAATACTGACAAAGAATCAGATAATAATAATGAAAATGGTGTTTTATATATCATAATTGGATTGATAATAATTTTAATTCCTATTGTAATAGTAATCGTAATAATAATCTTAATTGTAAAAACAGTTAGAAAAAACAAAAAGCAATGAAAAAGAACTTATTTTTAACAATCTCGACAAGTCTTTTTGTCTTGACAATAGGATTAAACTCATGTGGGTTTTTATCTGACGGAGACAAGGAAAAAAAAGAGACAATCGTGATTTCAGGTATTGTTACAGATCATAATAATTATCCTTTAAGTGGGGTAGAAGTTATTATTGATAATGAAAAATATACAACTTCAGAAATGGGAACCTTTTTGTTTGATAAATTCGCATCAAAGAAAGGCGAGACGCTTATTATCGAGTTTGTTAAAGACGGATTTTTCCATTCGTCGAGTAGCATTGAAGAAACACAAGATGTTAATCAACTACAGGTTTCTTTAATGAAAAAAGGATATGCTCCAGGTTTCTTAAGTACGAATATACAATTTAGTAATAATACTGGTACAACTGTTAATCTTGCTGATGGCTCTCAGGTTGCGATTCAAGGTGGTAGCGTTAAAACAAATAGTGGAAATACAAATATTAGTGTTGCGTCAATTTCCCCAAACGACTATATGTTTAGCAGCTTAATACCTGGTCAAAACCTGAAAG
This sequence comes from uncultured Bacteroidales bacterium, assembly GCA_964397745.1. Classification (GTDB taxonomy): domain Bacteria; phylum Bacteroidota; class Bacteroidia; order Bacteroidales; family ML635J-15; genus Bact-19. The sequence goes on from CAYNKH010000026.1 coordinate 6,843, forward strand.
CAGAATACGAAGGCGAAAATTATCACCTAATGGCTTATGGTGTATATTTTATAGAATTAGATGATAATGGTAAGATAGTAGAGCTAAATAAGCCTGCTTATATAAAAACAACTATACCAGATGCTGATGTAGAATATATGCCTGATGAATTGGAAATCTGGTCTTATAATGAAAAAACTGCGGTCTGGCAATTTGAAGGATTCGCTCAAAAAGAGGGAAACTATTATATTGCAGAAGCTACGCATTTTAGCACATGGCTAATTGGTATGTCAACCAACCAAACAGCAATGGTTAAAGGACGTGTAATTGATCGTAGTGGAAGAGGTATTAATGGTCAAATTGTAAGAGTTTCACAAACATCTGCAGTAACAGATAATAAAGGAAACTACAAAGTGGAAGTTCCAGCTGCTCAAGAATTTATTGTTGGAATGAAATATAAAGGATTTGAAATTAAATTAGATGGTGGCCCTTTGAGTGCGAATGAAGTATATGAACTTGACATCTCTGTTCCTCCAATGACAATCGTTACAGGCGAAATTAAAAACTGTGAAGATGAGCTTACGGGCGGCCAAGCGACACTAAACTGGGGAGAGCCAGATTTTTCTACGCAGTTTGCTAAGAATGGTAAGTTTGAATTGTCTATACCGTCTGCTGTTAAAAGTGCGACATTGAGCATTCAGGTTGGCGACTCTGTGGTTAAACATCAAATATCAAATCCAAATAAGTTATCGGAAATTGATGCCGAGGAATTTATTATGTGTGTGGAGAGTGATGATCCTAAGGAGGAAAAAGATGAGGAGATAGAAGAGGAGGTAGAAGAGGAAGTTGAAGAGAAAAAGCCTGTTGTAAAACCAAAACCAGTAAATATCGTTGGCAAATGGAAGTTCTATTATCGTTCAGATGGAGAATCGAAGGTAAATTATCATCACATTACGATATATCGTAATGGCGAGTATGACGAAAGATATCAACCGAAAGGAGACACATATATTGGTGGCTCTCCCGGAACATGGAAAAGGAACGGAGATATTGTGACCTTAACTTCAAAAGGCGGTTATCCAACTTCATACACTATAGTTGACAGAGAACTCCAGAGAACAAGCGATGATGGTACAATTATTAGGTTTAAAAAATAGTTAGAAAGGGAAGTTTTAATATTTAGTTGTTACTGATACAAGATGTATAGCCCTTGTTATTATGTGGGACTTCTCATTCATAGTGTTAGAAACTTGTGTCCGATATTGTGAGCTAAATCATTTAATTATTTAATCTTGTCTAAATTAAAAACATTTTGTTAATTTTGTTTTGTGAGTTTTAACATAAACATATTACGTAGAATAACTCCCCGATGGGTGGTTTTTACAATTGATATGACAATTAGTTTTTTGTCATTAATATTGGCCTATTATTTACGGTTTAACTTTAGCATGCCGCCAAATGAAACAGACTCATTGTCATTTGTTATTTTGTTTGTGCTTGGAGTAAGAGCTTTATCTTATGTAATTGCCAAGACTTATGCTGGTATGGTAAGGTTTACAGGAAGCCAGGATATAGTTCGAATACTAGTCGCCTTGTTTTTTGGCAGTGTTGTTTTTGTATTGTTTAACTTTGTTAATCTCTACATTAATGATAAATATATTATCCCGATTTCGGTTATTATTATCGATTTCTTTATTACTGGCTTTGTGTTAGCTTTTTCGAGGCTGCTTGTCAAAAATATGTATATTGAGTTTAATAATCCCAAACGAGAGAGAGACAATGTCCTAATATATGGTACTGGTGAGTTAGCTTTAATAACTAAAAAAACTTTCGACCGTGATACCAAAACTAAATACCGTGTAATAGGATTAATTGATCATCATATTAAAGTAACTGGAAATAAAATTGATGGAGTTAAGGTTTATCATCTTAACAATCTCGAGGATGTTTTAAGAACAAAAAAAATAAAAAGCCTAATTATTGCTGAAACCAACATCCCAGGCGTTCGTAAAAAACATATTATAGAACTTTGTTTAGCCCAAGATGTTGAAGTAAAAATTATACCCGCAGTTTCATCATGGATAAATGGAGAGCTTAATATTAATCAATTAAAAAAGATTAGAATTGAAGACCTTTTGGAGCGAGCCGAAATTAAAATGAATAAAGATGGAATTAGAAAAAAAATTCTAAATAAAACAGTTTTGGTTACTGGTGCTGCAGGATCAATAGGTAGCGAAATAGTGCGTCAATTAACGGCATTTATGCCAAAGAAAATTGTTCTTTTTGATATTGCAGAAACTCCACTTTATGATATTGAACTCGAAATAAAAGAAAATTTAAAATTCCATAATATCGAGATTATTATTGGAGATATTAAAAATATTTTTCTCGTAGAAAAAGTTTTTTCCGAATTTAAACCTGATTATGTTTATCATGCAGCAGCATACAAACATGTTCCAATGATGGAAAACAATCCGTCCGAAGCTGTTACCACAAACGTTTTGGGTACAAAAACAATTGCAGATGCCTCTATAAAACACGGAGTCAAAAAATTTGTAATGGTTAGTACAGATAAATCGGTTAATCCCACAAATGTTATGGGAGCAAGTAAGCGCATAGCCGAAATATATATACAGTCGTTAAGTGGAAATAAAAACACTATGTTTATCACTACACGCTTTGGTAATGTGCTTGGTTCAAGTGGCTCGGTAATACCTCGATTTAAAAAACAAATTCAGGCTGGAGGACCTATAACTGTAACTCACCCCGAAGTAACAAGGTTTTTTATGACAATCCCCGAAGCCTGCCAACTTGTGTTAGAAGCCGGAAATATGGGGGAAGGTGGAGAAATATTTATTTTTGACATGGGAGAAGCTGTAAAAATTGCTCATCTGGCACAAAAAATGATCTCTTTATCTGGATTAAAACTCGGAAAAGATATTCAAATAAAATATACAGGTTTGCGACCAGGCGAAAAACTATATGAGGAGTTGCTTGCAAATAAAGAAAATACCGTACCAACCTATCATCCTCAAATAATGATAGCCAAAGTTAGAGAATATAAACCAAACGAAGTAAAGTTGGAAATAGACAACCTAATCGAAACTGCTAAAACCGCCGAAAACTTTGCAATAGTAAAAATGATGAAACAACTTGTCCCTGAGTTCATTTCAAAAAACTCAATTTACGAAGAATTAGATCATACCGATTGATAGACATCTTATTTGCAGCAACAAAACTCTTATGGGTTTGTAAAATAATAAAATAATAAATAGAAAATCTATTGGATTTTTTATAAATTTGCCAATACAAACCATTTTACTAATCTTATGAAAACCAAAAAAATCATATTATTACTATCTGCTATTTTTGTTTTAGTAATTGTTAAAGCTCAAGAAAACAATCATAAATCAATACATCAACAAGAACAAGAGTATTATAATTCTCTTGGAATAACTGCTGATGAGTATTATGAAATTAATATTCCAGCAAATATTACAACAACCAAATCGACAAAAAACTGTAGTCTCAATAAAATAGTTTTTGGTTGGCATCCTTATTGGGCAAATGGTTTAGCAGTTAATTATGATTGGACGCTTTTATCTGATTTGTGCTTTTTTTCTTACGAGGTTAACCCTACCACTGGAAATGCAAATAATACACATGGTTGGGCTACTTCTAGTGTTGTTGATGAGGCTCTTGCAAATGGTGTGAGAGTTAGTCTGTGTGTTACTTTATTCTCAGACCACGCAACACTTCTTAATAACTCAACAGCTACACAAAACCTAATTAGCAATCTCATAAGTATGTTACAAACTAAAGGTGCTAGTGGTGTAAACATTGATTTTGAAGGTGTAGCATCAGATCTTGAACCACAATTTACAGCATTTTTAATTGATCTTTGCACACAAATGCACACACAAATTCCTGGCTCAATAGTGAGCGTATGTACTAGCGCAGTTGATTGGGGTAATCTTTTTAACGAACCAGCACTTGAACCATATATTGATTATTATACAATTATGGGATATGATTATTATTATGGAGGTAGCACTGTAGCTGGACCTACGTCACCTTTATATACTTTTAATACATTTAATTATAATCTTGCAAAAACCGTAAACTATTATCAATCACAAGGAGCAAGCCGGCAAAAACTTATTTTGGGCCTGCCATATTATGGACGTGAATGGAATACAGAAAGTTCAAGCCTACCATCAAACACAACAAGTTTTGTAAGTTCCAGAACATATAAAGCTATCAAAGACAATGTGTCGGGCAATTATTCTAATCGTCAATGGGAAGCAACAAGTTTTACTCCATATTATACTTATTATTCATCTAATTGGAGACAATGTTTTTGTGATGATGAGGAAAGTTTAGGCTACAAATACGACCTTGTTAATATGATGGGAATTGCAGGAATTGGTATATGGGCACTTGGTAATGATGACGGATATACAGAACTTTGGGATTTAATTCGAGATAAATTTACTGATTGTGCAATATATCCATGCGATGGAATATTTTATGATCTTGGAGGCCCTAATAAAGATTATTTTAATAATTCTGATTATACATTCACAATTGCACCCACTGGAGCATCGCAAGTAATTCTCGAATTTCCTGTTTTTGATATTGAAGCAGGTAGTGGTTCTATATGCAACTACGATTATTTAGAAATATTTGACGGAGAAAATATAAGCTCAACTTCCTTAGGTAAATTTTGTAATACAACAGGAAACCCTGGCACAATAACATCATCAGGAAATGCTCTAACGCTTAAAGTATATACCGACGGAGCAACTATAAAAAGTGGTTTTAAAGGTGTTTGGAGTTGCATACAAGATAATATTTTACCCGAAACATCTGTAACCACCAACGAATGGACATCAGAAGATTTTACAGCAACATTTACCGATACAGATAATGAAGCCGTTGATATAAAGTTTTACCAAGTTCTTGATAATGATGGAGTTGAGTGGCGAGCAAATAATGATTATGGCTTTTTTAACGATAATTTCCAAAATGAAATTCATTCTGACTGGACAAATTTATCAGGAACATGGTCAATAAATAACGGACACTTAATGCAATCAGACGAATCACTCTCCAACAATAATATTTATACAAATGTAACTCAAATTTCAGGAGACATTTATCTTTATCATTGGCAAATGAAAATCGATGGTACTGGAGATAATCGCAGAGCTGGCTTATATTTTTATTGTAGTGATTCTGAACTCGACCAACGTGGAAATTCTTATATGATTTATTTTAGAGTCAATCAAAATACTTGTCAAATTTATAAATGTATCGATAATACAATTGAAATACAAACAGATGACCATGTAAATGTAAATGAAGGAGTATGGTATGATTACAAAGTAATATTTAATACTAATACTGGAGAAATTAAAGCTTATCAAAATGATGTTTTAGCTTCAAGTTGGACAGACCCCAGCCCACATATTGCGGGTAACTCACTATCCTTACGAACTGGTAACTGTAATGTCGAATATGATGATATTAAGGTTTACAAAAACAGAAATTCTACCGAAACTATTACTGTTGGTGCAAATAAAGAAGTACGACATCAAAATATTGCTGAAACAAATTCTGCTTGTAGAATAAAAACCATTATTACAGATGCATCTGGAAATTTCTCTAATTCAAATGGAACAGATGTAAATATTGATTGGACAGCACCCGAAGATATTGCAAGTGTTAATGATGGATTAGGGCTTGATATTGACACAACATACATTGCAACAAGTCTCTCTGCAAACTGGACATCAGCAAATGAACCAAATTCTTATATCACTTCTTATGACTATTGTATTGGACTAACTGCTGGAGCATCTGATCTTGTTGACTGGTCAGATAACGGCACCGAAACCCAAGTTAATCATACAGGTTTAAATCTTATTACTGGAACCAAATATTACTTTAGTGTTCGTGCTACAAACATTGTAAATTTAACATCAAATATTACATCAAGTGATGGGATTTTATATCTTGATCCAGAAGGTTTTACAATTGCTAATTTTGAGTTTGGAAATACTGGAATTTGTGAGGGGCTTCCCTTTTCTTTAATTAATAATTCAGTAAACGCAAACTCATACTTATGGACAGTCTCTGGACCGATTGATTTTACAAGTACTAATGAAAATCCAGAGTTTATTCCATTAGAAGGTGAATATACAGTTAAATTAGTTGCCTATGGAGACATTAGCAATGATTCCGTTACAAAAACGGCCGAAATTACTGTTTCACCAAATCCTATAGCAGATTTTTCTGCTTATGAAACCAATCTTGCTCTTCCAGATGCTACTGCATATTTTATCAATAATAGTGAAAATGCTGATTTATACTCGTGGAATTTTGGGGATGGGGAAACTTCTTCCCAAACAAGCCCTTGGCATACTTATACATCTATTGGCTTATTTACGGTACAACTAGAAGCATTTAGTTATGGCTGTGGTAGCGATTATAAAACTCTAACAGATTATATTCATGTTATTGATCCAACAACTATTGGTGATATGTCAGAAACAAGTTTTAGCCTGTTTCCAAACCCTGCAAGCAATAGAATTTTCATTAATCTTTCTCAAGGAGAAATAACTTTATTAAAAATATACAATGCTTCTGGACAAATTGTTTACGAACAAAACTCACAGGCCAATTTTACTTCAATAGATATATCTAATTTTGTTTCAGGAACTTATACCATTGAAATTTATACTGAAGAAAAAGTTTTGACGGGGCAGGTTATTGTCGATTAGGCGGTTCTCTCGCAAAGCTGCAAAGGGGTTTCTCGCA
>CAYNKH010000026.1:13743-24756 GCA_964397745.1 uncultured Bacteroidales bacterium
GCAGAGACGCAGAGGGGTTTCTCGCAGAGACGCAGAGATGGTTTCTCGCAGAGACGCAAAGATGGTTTCTCGCAAAGCGATGCATTGAGTCGAAGTAAGCTTGCTAGCACTGCGATGCACTGAGCCTGCCGAAGTGAGCGACGCTTGAAGTGTCGAAGTAGGTTTTGGCCTTAGCAAAATGTCTCTAAACCATTTTATCAATTATCAAACAATGTTTTTTGTGCCTGATTTGATTTGTTTTGATGGGTAAACTTTAAAGGTTTTCCTTGTATTGTGATAATATCTTTTCTGCTTTTTAAAAAGTTTGAAAGCTGTCTTGAGTTCCATTCAATTTTTAGAAAACTTACTATTTCTTTTGCGGAAAAAACGCCTGTTTTTAAAAAGCTAATAATATCTTCTTCTACCCCACTCGAATTTGGTTCAAAAAGCATTGATTTATCATGGTTTTCAGCTTCATAGTCAGTAATATTTCCATTAATATCAACAGCTTTGCCTCCATTTGAAATTAAAATATTATTAGCATTTTTTTCTTTTGGATTTGGTATTCGCACATAAATTGTTCTTCTTTTTCTTAACCCATCCATTACTCCCGACCAAGTTCCTCCTTTTTCACTCGATTCAGCCACATAAATTTTAGATGCAAGTCCATAAATAATTGGATTGCGTGCCATTGCAAGTTGAACGCTCCAAGCTGCTTTTGGATAAAATGTACTTAAAACTAAAACATCACCATTAATTATTTGCTTATAATAGTTTTTAAATCCCGATTGAAATGTCGCTATTCCTTGTGGTAAAACAATTATACTTTGTCCTTTGTGTTTAATTGCCGAATCAAGAGCTTGTTTATCTACGCCTTTTGCAAAACCACTAACTACAATTTTATGCTCTACTGCTGCTCTTTTGACAATATTATCAGTAAATTTTATTGAAGTATCATTTGCATTTCGTGAACCCACTATTGCAATTGATTTTTCTTTCATTATTTGCAAATTGCCTTTTGTGTAAATAACTGGCGGTGCGTATGCTCTACCTAAGTTTTTCTTTAATGTTGGAGAATAATCAGGTGAAGTAATAGGGAGTATATTATAGCCTTGTTCTAAAAGATCTTCGACCAAAAAAGCGTAATTTGGCAATTCATTCTTTGCATCAAGAAAAAGCTCTATTTCAGATTGGTTTAGTCCAAAATCATGTTCCCAAGAAGAGGTCTCAAATTGAAAAAAATCAATTAAATTATTATTTTGCTCAAAAAGACGAACAATAATTTCATTTTTCGTTTTTGTTTTAATCTTTGGAATATGAGCCAAAGCTAAGCAATATGCTAATTCTTCATTCATTTTTTATCTTTTAAATATCGCCACCAACTGTTTTTGCAATAACTAATGGTGCAATTTTTACAACTCCAAATTTAGATAAAATATTTCCTATTTCTTTAATTGTTGAACCGCTATCAAATACATCATCAAAAAGAACAACTGATTTTCCAGATATTTCTTTAGGCTCAGCATAACTAAATTTTTTAGCCACATTTTCTTTTTTTAAATATGAATTTCTCAAAACTCTTTGAGTCTGGGTTGTACCAGTTTTTATAAGTTTATGTGAAATTGGAATATTTAAAACTTGAGATAACTTTTCAGCAAAAACCTTCACTAAATCTCCAGATTCAGTTGGAGGAACATATAAGATAAAATCGAAATGTTGTTGTCCATACTTCTTTCGGAATGCTTTTAAAGTAATCCTAAGTAAAAAGTCTGGAAAATCGCCACCATCTTCATATTTGCTTCTATGTATAGCTGTTCCAATATTCGATGTGCCATAATAACTTGCAGCAATGCCATTTACAATCTTAGAAGATTTTGTTTCAACTATTAATTCTGGAAAGTAAGATTCTCTATGTTCTAAAAGTTTTTGTATTGTACTTTCGCTTGGATTTATTTTTAACTTTTGAAGTGTTGTATTATCGCAATTTAGATACTGTGTGTGTGAATTATCTCCTAAATAATCACATAAAAATTTCATTCTCGAGCTAGTAATATTTATATATTCTAACATTGAGTTTAATTCCTTCAGTTTTAGCTCTCTTAATTCATCAAAAGTCTTTGTATTAAGCTCTGGGGCATTAAATTGATATTCGTATTTTTTTGCACGACCATAAATCACTTCTTTGACAATACCTTGTTCAATTAAATCTGCTTTAATAACTTTAACTTGAGTTTGTTTTAAGTTGCATACTTTTATTATTTGTCGTTCTCCCAATTGCTCTTGTTTAAGTGCATCAATAACTTTGTTATAATTATTTAGGCTTGGGCGTGCACCGTCAATAAAAGCTTTTGGCAGTTTCGAGTCTTCTTCAATTTCATTTGTATCTTTAGTATAGTTATAAAACAAAATTAGTTGAGTAGGTTTTCCATCTCTTCCTGCTCTGCCAATTTCTTGATAATAATGAATTGGAGATGCTGGGATTTGTGTATGAATAATAAATCGAATATCGGGTTTGTCGATTCCCATTCCAAGTGCATTTGTAGATATTACGGCCCTCCATTTGTTACTCATCAAGCCAATTTCGATTTCTTTTCTTGAGTGCGAATCTAAACCTGCATTATATTCTATTGTTTTTATCCCTGAGAACTCAAGCCATCTTGAATATATTTCTGTATTAGCTCTTGTTCCTGTATAAATAATTCCATTTCCTTCCATTGTTGGCAAATTCTCGGCTAACCATAATAGCTTATCATCTTCTGACTCAACTTTGATAACATACAATCGAAAATTAACTCTAATTAACTCGCCTCTAATGGTTTGAATGTCCCCAGAAATTTGTTTTTCTATATCTTCTTGCACACGTTTTGTTGCTGTTGCCGTTGTTGCTAATACAGGTAAATTTTGCGGTAAAAGTTTTACAAGATTTATTATTCTTCGGAATGCAGGTCTAAAATCGTGTCCCCAAACGGAAATTGTATGAGCCTCATCAATTACAATCATAGACAAATTCATTTTTCTTGTGGCTGTAATCCATTCTTGGTTTTCTTGTCTTTCAGGAGCGATATACAGGATTTTTAATTTCCCTTCTACTGCATCTTGAATTGTTTGTGAGTTTTCTTGTGAAGTTTGTTCGGAGTTTATATACTTTGCATTTATTCCTTTTTCATTTAATCCTTTAACTTGATCTCTCATTAAAGCAATTAAAGGTGAAAATATTATAGTCAAGCCTTGAAATTGAGTTGCAGGAAATTGAAAACAAAGAGATTTTCCAAATCCAGTTTTTTCGATAAGCAGGACTTTTTTTCCTTGAAATAACAAGTCAATAGTTTCCCATTGCTCATCATAAAAATGTTCAAATCCAAAAATGTTTTTTAGTTTTATTTCAGCTTCTTGTCTGTTCAAGATATTTGTTGTTGAGATTACTCGTACAAACTTAAACCAAAATTTAAGATTAAACTAAAAACCTTATTGATTTTTTCTTTTCTCAGTATTTATAACCAATTTTAAATTATCTATTCCACGGATTACCCTATTAGATAATAGGGACTGTCAGCCAATCAATTATTTTTCTGTTTTCCGATAGGCTAATCCGTTAAAACGGGCGATGATTTCATCTTTTTCATTAGTTACGATTACATCGTAAGCTCCAAGTTTTTTAGGATTATCAAGTTCGGTGGCTGTTGCAAATAATGTACCCTCCGAAACCCCTTTTAAGAATGTGATGTTTACATTAACAGCAAGAGCAAGTTGCCCACGACTGTTTGAGGCAGCTCCGAAAGCAAAGTCGGCAAGTGTAAAAATGGCACCTCCTTGAACAACATTTGCTGCATTAAGGTGCTTTTTTTCAATCTTTAATTGAGCTTTGCAATATCCTCTTTTTAATTCAACCATTTCGACACCAGTATGTACTGCATAATGATCGTTTTCAAAAAACTTTATAAGTTCTGAGATGTCCATTTTATTTTCGTTTTTACAATTTTACATATTTTTTTAAACCTGAGTTCGACCTAATATTTAAAGTTCAGATTAACATAAAATATTGAATATCAAGGCGAAATGATTAGTAATGTCGAACACATGTTTTAAATACCAGGTCTATGTTTATCGTTTTCGTCAAGAACAATATTTAGGTATGATTTATATCTCCACCAAGCAATTTCGCCATCTTCGACGGCATCTTTTACAGCACATTCTGGCTCATTGATATGAGTACAATTATAGTATTTACAAGCCTTTGAGATTTTAAATATTTCGGGAAAATAGTGATAAATTTCTTCGTTTTTTAATTCTATAATACCAAATGCTTTTATTCCCGGTGAGTCAATAATCCAGGCGTTAAAAGGTAAATAGTGCATTCTGGCATAGGTTGTTGTATGTTTTCCAGTATTATGTGCTTCTGAAATATCCCCAATTTTAAGGTTCATACCTGGTGAGACTGTATTTATTAAAGCGGTTTTTCCGACACCACTATGTCCTGCAATTAGACTTATTTTATCTTTTAAAGCAGTACGCAATTCCTCAATCCCAAGTTTATTAATTATCGAAGTTGCAATAACTTGATATCCAATTTGATCATAAGTCGCCATTAGTTCAGCAATTTCAGGGTACTCGTCTTCGGAGTATATATCTGCTTTATTAAACACAATAATTGTCGGAATACTGTATGCTTCAGCCGATACAAGAAACCTATCTAAAAAAGTTGTTGTTGTAATTGGATTTCGGAGCGTAAAAACAAAAACTACCTGATCGATATTAGACGCTAATATATGACTTCGTTTTGATAGATTTGTAGAACGTCGGATTATGCAATTTTTACGCGGTAATATTTTAGTTATCACTCCAGTATTTTCGTCCGACATTTCAATTTTTACATTATCACCAACAGCAACTGGATTTGTACTTTGGTAGCCTTTGAGTCTAAGTCTCCCACGAATACTACAAACCAATTCTTCGGATTTAGTTTTCACTATATATCCCGCTCCTGTTGACTGTATGACTTTTCCTGTAATCATATAATAATTGCAAATATAATTGAATTAAACTAATATCATTACAAATTAGAATTTACACTTACAGCCCCTTAATCATCATGACTACTAATTATTTCGTCTTTTTGATATTTAAAGGCTTCTGCCACATTAAGTAAATGGTCGCCAATAATTTCGCATATTGTAATCATGTCAATATAAACTACGCTTGAGTTATATGTGTATTTGTCGTCCTTAAGATCTTTAGTGTTTTTCTTTTTTAATTGAGTTCTCAAATCATTAATACGGCTTTCTATCTCTATAATCTCGTCAATATTTACTTTATCAGTACTAAAGTCGGTAAGAAAATTTATAGTTAGTTGAAAGTTTTGATCAAGAAGTCCAAATAAACTTTGGATATTATTTCGTTGTTCTGGAGTGAACCAAATTTTCTTTTTATGTTTTCGAATCAAAACTCGTGATAAATTAAAGCTCCCATCTGCAACAGATTCGATATTATCACTAATTTTAAGTAATGTTCTAATTCTACGAGCACCACTAATACTTAATTCTCCCTCTGAAACATTAGTAAGATAGTTTGCGATATCTGCTTCGATATCATCCATAACAAGTTCATTTTTACTAATCTTTTCACCTAATCTTTTAACATTTTTATCATCGGTTTCCACAAATAGTTTCTTAACCTGACCGAACATTTTAAAAGACTTTTTAGCATACTCAGCAATTTCTCTTCTTGCCTGCAAAATTGACATCTCAGATGTAGATAACATTCCAGTTTGTATAAATTTTAAACCAAATTCTTCTTCCTCATCTTTTTTTCCTCTGACAATTTTGGTAACAACCGTTGCTATAAATTTAACAAACCATATCTGCATCAGAACATTAGTAATGTTAAAAAACGTATGAAACAATGCTAAGGCAACAGGAATTGCAGCAACATTAGTAAAAGGAGATCCTTGTCCAACCTCCTCGGTAATACCAGCAATAAGGTTAAGCACTGGACGATATAGTATCAAAACCCAAATTACTCCAAAAACATTAAACATTAAATGTGCCATTGCGGCTCGTTTTGCGGATTTATTTGCAACCATTGCGGCAATATTTGCAGTTATAGTTGTTCCAATATTTTCGCCCAAAATCATTGCAGCAGCCATATCAAAACTAATCCAACCATTATAGCACATAACCAATGTTAATGCCATAGTTGCACTTGATGATTGAATAACAACAGTAAGCACTGTTCCTATAAGGAAAAATATTAGAATACTTACAAAGCCTAAATCGGTGTATGACTGTAAAAAGTTAAGAATTTCTGGATTACTATTAATATCGGGAACACTTCCTTTAAGAAGGTCGAGTCCCATAAACAACAAAGCAAACCCCATAAGAACTTCACCCCATGATTTTCGGATGCTGTTTTTAGAAAATATCAATGGAAAGCCAATCCCTATTAAAGGCAAGGCAAATACCGAAATTTTCACTTTAAAGCCTATCAAAGATATTATCCAAGCAGTAACAGTAGTTCCAATATTTGCTCCCATTATTACTCCTATTGACTCAACAAGAGACAACAATCCGGCATTTACAAAACTAATAACCATTACTGTTGTTGCCGATGAAGATTGAATAATGGCAGTAATTAACATTCCAGTTAAAACGCCAAAAACTCTGTTTGATGTCATTGCTGCAAGGATTTTTCGCAATCTATTACCAGCAACTTTTTGTAATGCTTCGCTCATCAGTTTCATTCCAAAAAGAAATAGCACCAGTGATCCAATAAGAGTCAAGAAATCTATTATACCATATTCCATATCAATAAAATATCAATCGCAAGTTTAGCATCTTTTTACTAAACATGTTTAACTTCAATGTTAAATTATTGTAAAATAATATATTTTATTGGGATTGTAGCAGTATAGCTAACTGTGAATTACTTAACCAAACACTAATGCTTAGTTCAAATGAAGACGAATACACCGATTAATCAATAAGCCTTATTCACCATCATGGCTACTAATTATTTCTTCTTTTTTATATTTAATAGCCTCGGCAATATTAATAAGATGGTCTCCAAGAATTTCGCAAATTGTAACAATATCAATATAAATAACACTCGAATCGTAAGTGTATTTTTTGTTTTTTAGATTAAGACTATTTTGTTTTTTAATTTGTGTACGTAAATCGTCAATTTTATTTTCAATTTCCATTATCTCTGATATATCGACTTTATCATAGGTCATATCCAATAACATATCAAAAGTTAGATCAAAGTTTTTGTCTAATAAATCAAACATTTTAAAAATATCATTTTTTTGCTCAGCAGTAAACGATAGTTTTTTCTTATGTTTTCGGTTTAAAGCTCTAGAAAGGTTATAACTACAATCTGCCAGCGATTCAATATTGTCGCTTATTTTAAGTAGAGTTCTAACCCTTCTTGCACCATCAATACTAAGTTCACCTTCGGAAACACTTGTTAGATAATTGGCAATTTCTGCCTCAAGACCATCCATTATTTGTTCGTTTTTCGCAATTTTTTCAATAAGTTTTTTAAACTTTTTTTCGTCTGTTTCTACAAAAAGTTTTTTTGCCTGATTAAACATTTTTAATGATTTCAGTCCATACTCACCAATTTCTTTTCTTGCTTGTAGCAAAGAAAGTTCTGAGGTTGAAAGCATTCCTGTCTGAATAAACTTTAACCCAAACTCCTCCTCCTCATCTTTTTTCTGTCTTACAAGTAAGCAAACGAGTTTCTCTATATATTTAACAAACCAAATTTGCATAAGAACGTTAGCAACATTAAACACGGTATGGAAAATTGATAAAGCAACAGGAACAGCAATCACATTAGTATAAGGCGAAAACCCTTCTAGACTTTCGGTCAAACTTGCTGTAACAGACAAAATAGGTTTAAACAAAATTAGCACCCAAATTGTACCAATCACATTAAATATTAAGTGAGCCGCTGCGGCTCTTTTTGCGGAGGTATTTGCGATAAGAGAGGCGAGTATTGCGGTTATTGTAGTTCCAATGTTTTGCCCAAGTATCATTGCCGCAGCCATTTCGAAACCAATCCAGCCATTATAGCACATTACCAAAGTTAATGCAAGTGTCGCCGATGATGATTGGATTGCCACAGTAAGAAGAACTCCTATACCAAGAAATATTAAAACACTAACAAACCCCATATCTGTATAGGATTGTAGAAAGGTCAAAATCTCTGGATTTGCACTTATGTCAGGGACAGAGTCTTTAAGCATATCAAGTCCTAAAAACAACAATGCAAATCCCATTATTACTTCGCCCCAAGCTTTAAGTTTGCTTCTCTTTGAAAAGATTAAAGGAAAACCAATCCCAATCATCGGTAATGCTAGTACACTAATTTTAACTTTAAACCCGATTAGTGATATTATCCATGCTGTAACGGTAGTACCCACATTTGCACCCATAATCACACTTATAGACTCGGTAAGTGTCATTAAACCAGCATTCACAAAACTAATAACCATTACTGTAGTTGCAGAAGACGACTGAATAATTGCAGTTATCGCAGCTCCAGTCATTACTCCAAAAAAGCGATTTGAAGTCATCGCTGACAAAACTTTACGTAAATTATGCCCTGCTACTTTCTGTAGAGCTTCACTCATAAGCTTCATTCCAAACAGGAACAAAACCAATGCTCCCAGCAAAGTTAAAAATTCGATAATCCCGTATTCCATTAAGTCAAATATTTAATCTTGCAAAAAAACACATTTAATTAGAATTAGCAAAAAAATAATATCTTGAAAATAAGTAATACAAATTTTAGTTTTAATTTTTATTGCGTTATTATAGTATTAATCTTACTTTTGCAAGCTTAAATAAGAATTATGTGGCATAAAATAGCAGGTATAATTTTACGTAACAGAATTGCTCTACTCATTGCAGTTGCAATCATTACTGCGTTTATGGCATGGCAGGCAACAAAGATAGAAATGGACTATCATTATGCCAACATGTTATCAGAAAAAGACAAAGTTTATACAGATAAAGTTAAATTTCAAGAAATTTTTGGCGATGAGGCAAGTGGTATCGTAGTTGGTTTTACTGACACAGATTTATTTAATTATGATAAATTTTTGGCGTTTCAAGAACTATGCAATAAACTTGAAAAGATAGAAAATGTAGCATCTGTTTTAACTGTTTCAAAAGCAGTTAACATTCGTCAAATTACTACTGTTGATGAAAATGGAAGTAAAAAACGAGAGTTTGAATTTTATCCTATATTCCCAGAAAAGATTTCATCTAAGGCGGAGCTTGACAGTATAAAAGACGTTTTCTTTTCTTTACCTTTTTACAATGGCATGCTTTATAATTCGAGCAAAGACGTGTTCTTGATGAGCGTTGGTTTAAATAAAGAAATACTCAACAGTAAAGCTCGAATACCCGTTGTGCTCGAAGTAGAAAGGGTGCTCAATGAGTATGCAGCTCAAGAAAATGTTGAGATACACATCTCTGGCTTACCATTTATAAGAACAAAAATGATGGATCTTATTAAAACAGAAATTGTTTTATTTATCATCCTTGCGATTTTAATCGTAATAATAATATTGTACTTGTTTTTTAGGTCTTTCAAAGTTATTGGCGTAGCCATGATTGTTGTTGGCGTTAGTGTCACCTGGGCGCTGGGGTTAATGGGTATATTGGGCTTTAAAATCACTGTTCTGACAGGAATGATACCGCCTCTGCTAATTGTAATAGGAATTCCAAACACTATCTTTTTACTCAACAAATATCACAGTGAAACTGTTGCACATGGGAACAAAATACTTGCTTTACAAAGAGTAATTTCCCGAATAGGAAGTGCTGTGTTTTTGAGCAACTTAACAACTGCTGCAGGTTTTGGCACGTTTACAATCACTAATACTTCGTTACTAGTACATTTTGGAATTATTGCTTCCTCTGGTATTCTTTTTGCCTTTATTTCTGCACTTATAATAATACCATCGGTATTTAGTTTTTTACAGCCACCGTCAAATAAATACACCAAGCACCTTAAAGGAAAACTAATAGTAAATGTAATAAGCGTATTAAACAATATAGTAACAAAACACAGACCAAAAGTTTATATCACCGTTGCGGTTATAGTTGTTGTCGCAGTTTATGGTGTAACCCGCATTGAAAGGACAGGATATATTATGGACGATGTCCCAGAAAGTGCCTGGCTTGCCATCGACCTAAAATATCTCGAAAAGCATTTTAAGGGTGTAAGTCCACTTGAAATTGCAATACAATCAAAAGATACTCTGCATGGCACAGAAATGGTTTATCAAATACAAAAAATAGACTCACTACAACAAAAACTTAGTGTATATAACGAATTATCACGTTCTTTATCGGTAGCAGACGCAGTTAAATTCTTATATCAAGCATATAGCAAAGGGAAAGAAGAAAATTACTGCCTCCCTCCCAATCCCAAAACTTATGAAACAATATTATCGCGACTACCCAAAGAAAGCAATCAAAATATTGCCAAATCGTTTATTGACAGCACTTTTACAATTACCAGACTTAGTTTAAATATTGCTGATATAGGTACAAACCGAATGAAAGAACTGTTACCTAAGATAAAGAAAGATATTTACGAAGTTTTCCCACTAGATAAATACAATATAATTATTACAGGCTCCACAGTAGTTTATTTTACTGGTACAACATATTTGATAAACAATTTATTTATTAGTTTATCGCTAGCTTTACTTATAATAACTTTATTAATGTATGCCTTACAACGATCGACAAAAATGGTTCTGATTGCATTAGTACCAAATATAATCCCCATGCTTATAACCGCTGCTCTTATGGGATATTTTGGCATTCCTATTAAACCCTCAACTATTTTAATTTTTAGTATCGCTTTAGGTATTTCGGTTGATGGAACTATACATTTTCTCACAAAATATCGTCAAGAATACTTGCACAACAATTGCGATATCGGTACTTCTGTACGTAAAGCTATGCAAGAAACTGGAACAAGCATGATGTACACTTCGGCGGTACTTTTCTTTGG
>CAYNKH010000027.1:0-24753 GCA_964397745.1 uncultured Bacteroidales bacterium
TTTTTTGTCCGTAGGACATATATGTCAGTAAAAAGGGATACTCCTTAGAACATTTTGTCCGTAGGACATAAACAATTGGGATTGAAACAACTGCTTACTCAATTGATTTAAAGATATATCGTTCATCAAAATCAACTTCACTTCGGCAAGCCACTGTGAATCGGACTGCATCGCATTTTAACTTGCAAAGACTAAATACTAATTTTGTCCCCATTTAATTTTTTCCTATTTTCGCAGAATAAATTTTAAGCATAATGGAATATAATTTCAAGGATATTGAAAAAAAGTGGCAAAATTACTGGCAAGAAAATCAAACTTATAAAGTTGAGATTGATAAAACTAAGCCCAAATATTATGTTTTAGACATGTTTCCATATCCATCAGGAGCTGGTTTGCATGTTGGGCATCCCTTAGGTTATATTGCTTCTGATATATATTCGCGTTACAAAAACTTAAACGGATTTAATGTTTTACATCCAATGGGTTTTGACGCTTTTGGCTTACCTGCCGAGCAATATGCAATTCAAACAGGTACCCATCCTGCAATTACAACTGAAAAAAACCTCGCTCGTTATCGAAAACAACTTGATAATATGGGTTTTTCGTTCGATTGGAGTCGCGAAATCCGTACCAGCGACCCTAAATATTACAAATGGACACAGTGGACAGTTGTACAACTATATAAACACTATTACGACACAGAGTTAGACCGTGCAAATCCTGTAAAGCTACTTATTCAACAATTTGAAGTTAATGGCTCAGAAGGAATAAATGCGGCACACTCTGAACATGAACCTTTTACCGCAGACAAGTGGAAAAATATGTCAGATAAAGAACAACGTGATATCCTTATGTGTTATCGTTTAATGTTTTTGTCGGATACTTCTGTTAATTGGTGTCCTAAACTTGGAACTGTTTTAGCAAATGATGAGGTTATTGACGGATTATCTGTAAGAGGTGGGTATCCTGTTGAGAAAAAAATGATGAAGCAATGGTCGTTACGTATCACTGCTTATGCTCAGAGATTATTAGATGGACTTCAAAAAATAGATTGGCCAGATCCTGTAAAAGACATCCAGACAAACTGGATAGGACGTAGCGAAGGTGCAAGCATGATTTTTAATATTAAAGACAGAAATGAAGAATTAGAAGTTTTTACAACTCGTCCTGATACTATTTTTGGTGCTACTTTTATGGTAATAGCTCCAGAACATGAGTTTGCATTATCGCTTGGGACACAAGAATGCAAGCAAAAACTTAAAGATTATATTACGCATGCTAAAAATCGCTCTGATGTTGAGCGTATGGCTGAGAAAAAAGTTAGTGGGCAATTTACAGGTTCATACGCAATAAACCCCTTTACAAAAAAAGAAATGCCAATATATGTAGCCGATTATGTTCTGATAGGTTACGGAACAGGTGCAATTATGGCAGTTCCAGCTCACGATAGTAGAGATTTTGCTTTTGCAAGGCATTTTGAACTCCCAATTGTTCAGGTTGTTTCTCAAAAAGATGAAAAACCAATCCCGACAACAGAATGGGAAGCATCTTATGACTCAAAAGAGGGGATTATGATTAACTCCGATTTTATTAATGGAATGGAAGTTAAGGATGCAATTATTGCTGTTATAAATAAAATGCTTGAGAAAAATCTTGGTGAGAAAAAAATTAATTTCCGACTAAGAGATGCTATTTTTAGCCGTCAAAGATACTGGGGTGAGCCATTTCCAATTTATTATAAAGATGGAGTACCTCATGCAATGAGCATTGAAGAACTTCCTGTTGAACTCCCAAAGGTTGATAAATATTTGCCTACCGAAGATGGAGAACCACCATTGGCAAGAGCAAAAAATTGGACAACTTTTGACGGATACCCTATCGAAACATCTACAATGCCAGGATTTGCTGGGTCTTCGGCGTATTACTTACGATATATGGATCCAAATAATGATTGGGAACTTGTGTCTGAAAAAGCTATAAATTATTGGCAAAACGTTGACTTATATATCGGTGGTAGAGAGCACGCTACAGGACACCTCATATATTCGAGATTTTGGAATAAATTCTTATATGATTTAGGATTAACACCAAAAGACGAACCTTTCCAAAAATTAATAAATCAAGGAATGATACAAGGTCGATCAAACTTTGTTTATAGAATTGTTGGAGAAAATAAATTTGTCTCATTTAATTTAAAAGACAAATACGAAACACAAAGAATACATGTGGACATAAACATCGTTGATAATGATATTTTAGATATTGATAAATTTAAAAATTGGCAAGCGGAATTTACAAACGCCGAATTTATTCTCGAAGATGGAAAATATATATGCGGTTGGGATATCGAGAAAATGTCGAAATCAATGCACAATGTTCAAAATCCTGATGACCTCATAGAAAAATATGGTGCTGACACATTGCGTATGTACGAAATGTTTCTTGGTCCTTTAGAACACGCCAAACCATGGGACACACATGGGATTGAAGGTGTTTTTAGATTTATCAAAAAGCTTCACAGACTGTATCACGATGAAAACAATAATTTTTTAGTTTCTGACAACGAGCCAACAAGAGATGAACTTAAAATATTACATAATACAATCAAAAAAATAACAGATGATATCGAAAGATTTTCATTTAATACTGGTGTTAGCTGCTTAATGATTTGTGTTAATGAGCTAGGAAACTGTAATAAACGCAAAATTCTAGAGCCTCTTTGCATTCTGATTTCTCCCTATGCTCCACATATTGCCGAAGAACTTTGGGCACTTCTTGGTCGTAAAGAAAGTATCACAAAAGCCAAATGGCCAGAATATATTGAGGTTTATACTCGCGAAAATAGCTTTAAATATCCTGTATCATTTAATGGTAAAATGAGATTTAATCTCGAATTGCCTTTGGATATGGACAATAAACAAATTGAAGATGCTGTTCTTAAAAACGAAAATTCTGCTAAATGGATAGAAGGCAAACAAATTGTAAAAATTATTATTGTTCCTAAAAAAATAGTAAATATTGTTGTGAAATAGTAAGCAGATTTGCCGTTCGTCCTTAAGGTTCAACTCTTTTTTTGTTGACATTTACAATTTTTTAATATATTTGTAATATGAAACCAAAGGCAATAATATTTACTCTTATTGTATTTACTGTTTTTTTATCGGCATGTACTACAGACTCCTTAAAATCTGGTATTACAGGAACATTACAATACGGGGAAGGTAATTGCGTATTCGATGTAAGCTCTAGAACCTATATGCCTTATTCAGGATATGTTTTTTTCGTAAATAAGGCGGTTAAAGATACCACCTCTTTGTCCTTACCTGCACTGCTATCAATTTCGGACAGTACAAATTGTAATGTTGGAAAATTTAAACAAAAACTTGAAGTTGGTGTATATTATCTTTGTATTAGAGAATACCTTTATTTACATGAGGATAATTTTTTTACCATAAACCCAAATGAAACCACAGAGCAAAACTTTTGGATTTTTAAATGCGTTTAAATTCACTACTGCCGCACGATTGCATAGTGGGGTGTTAAGAAATAGCAAAAAAAATCTTAAATTTTAATAATATTAACAAATTTATTATCTTTGATAAATCAAAAAATATAAAACTATGAAAGAATACGAATATAGCAAAGCACCATCAAAAGGACTTATAGATACACAATTGTCTGAATTACAGAAAGATACCAATAAGTTAAATAATAAAGAAGTTTTACTGCAATTACTGAATTGTATTGACCTTACAAGTTTAAACACAACCGATACAACAGAGAAGATTAAAGCAATGACTCAAAAAGTTAGTGGTTTTTCTTCAAATTTTCCTCAGTATAAAAATGTTGCAGCTATTTGTGTATATCCTTCATTAGTACCAATAGTGAAAGAAAACCTCACAGCAAAAAATGTCAAGATTGCTGCTGTGGGTGCAGGTTTTCCGTCTTCGCAAACATTTGTTGCAGTTAAAGCTGCAGAATGCGAATTAACTGTTCATAAAGGTGCTGATGAAATTGATATTGTTATTTCGGTTGGTTCGTTTCTTGAGAAAAACTACAATAAAGTAGCTGCCGAAATACAGATAATTAAAGAATCTATCGGCGATGCTCATCTTAAAGTAATTTTAGAAACAGGCGAACTTATTAATACTGATAATATCCACCTTGCAAGTATTATTGCAATGGAAGCAGGTGCCGATTTTATTAAAACATCTACAGGAAAAACATCTGTTTCGGCAACACCCGAAGCTGTTTATACAATGTGCTCTGCTATAAAAGATTATTACGCAAAAACAGGTCGCAAAGTTGGCATTAAGCCATCTGGTGGAATGTCAAAAAGCGAAGATGCCATTATTTATTATCAAATAGTTAAAAAGGTACTTGGTAAAGAATGGCTAAATAATAAGTTGTTTAGATTAGGTGCATCGCGTTTAGCAAATAGTATTCTAACTAATCTTAATGCTCTTGGCGGAAAAAGTGGGGAGGTTAAATATTTTTAGTAATATTATTCTATTTATCCCTATCAATAACATAGTCAACCAATTTTGCTAATGCTGATTTTACCCTATTATTTGGTAATTCTAAGAGCATATTATTTACAGTGTTTTTGTAATCAAGCATAATGTTATTTGAAAGCAGAATTCCATTATTGTTTTTGACCATATTTATAATGAATTTTTGTCCCCCCTCGCAATATGCTGCTTTTTCCCAATAGTATAGGAGGATTTTTCTGTCATTTTCGCTCAAGCTTTTCCAAGTCATAATGAGAGGTAAGGTTACTTTACCTTCTTTTATGTCAATTCCAACTTCTTTGCCAGTATTATTGCTTCCAGTATAATCTAATATATCATCCTTAATTTGGAAAATCATTCCCAGAGTTTCGCCAAACTTAGTAATTGTTTTTATTTGCTCTTGACTTGCACCTCCTGTATAAGCACCAGCTTGACAACTAACAGACATTAAAGCGGCAGTTTTATTTTTAATAATTTCGTAATATTTATCCTCATTAATATCAAAATTTTTGCTTTTATCCATTTGTTGCAATTCGCCCAAACTAAGACTCATTATTGCAGGAGTAATTATATCAAATAAATGATATTCATTATTATCTGTGGCCAGTTTCATTGCTTTAGCAAAAAGATAATCTCCAGTAAGCACTGCGGTTTTATCATCCCACTTGCTATTTAAGGTCGTTTTACCGCGTCTTAAATGAGCTTTATCAACAACATCATCATGCAATAAAGTAGCAGTATGCATAATTTCTATCAAAATAGCGGCATTATGTGTAGATTGTGTAGGAACACCAAATAATCGAGCACATAAGTAAACAAGTACTGGCCTTATTCTTTTCCCTTTAGATTCAAAAATATAATCTAAGATTTCTTTTACAACCAATTCAGAATCCTCTGCAACACTTTTTAGCATCTGCTCAAAGATTTGGAGGTCGGATTCTATTTCATTTGTAATCTGTTTAAAATTCATATATTTGTTTAAAAACACAAAAATAATATTTTGTTATTCAAAAACCGAAGATTATTGAAAATCTATTATCAAATTTATTATTTCACTGAATTATAAACCTGAATTCGGTATAATTTTTATCTAAAACAAAAAAATAGCTAACTTTGTTTAATATTTAAAATACAGAGATGACAAAAATTAGAGTAACAAAGATGTTTGAGTTCGAAATGGCTCATGCTTTACATAATTATGATGGTTTATGTAGAAATATACATGGACATACTTATAAACTTTCGGTAACTGTTATTGGAAAGCCCGAAGTGGATAATCAATCTGCTAAAATCGGGATGGTACTGGATTTTGGGCTATTAAAACAGATTGTAAAACCAAATATTGTTGATAAGTATGACCATAGCGTTTTACTTAGCAGTAAAGAGGAAACTAAATATTTTGAGCAAGAAAATAAACTTTTTAAAAGGATACATATTGTTGATTTTCAACCAACTGCAGAAAATATGGTAATCCATTTTGCAAATATTATTAAACCTCTATTGCCTAAAAACATACAACTTTATAGTGTGAAATTACACGAAACAACAAATTCTTATGCAGAATGGTACGCTTCTGACCAAAATGAATAGAATAAAAAACATCATAATGGAGAATACACAAATGAAAAACGGTTTTGGCAAAGCACTTGCCGAAATGGGAGAAGATTACACAAATTTAATAGTCATCGGCTCTGATATTACAAAATCAGTAGGAACAGATTTATTTAAAGAGAAATTTCCAGATCGATTTATTTCCTTAGGGATTGCCGAACAAAATGCAGCAGCAGTTTCGGCTGGGCTTTCATTATCTGGTAAAATCCCCGTTTTTTCGACTTATGCAGTTTTTTTAGCAATGAGAGCAACTGACCAGATAAGAATTTCGCTCTGTTATAATAATATTCATGCAATAATTGGAGGTGCACATGCTGGAGTATCTGTTGGCCCCGATGGAGCAACTCATCAGGCACTTGAAGATATTGCAGTAATGCGCTCTTTACCAAATATGTGTGTATTATCGCCATGCGACGAAAATCAAACCAAACTCGCTACAATTGCTGCTATTACAAAATTAAATTCGCCAGTTTATATTAGATATGGCAGAGAAGCTGTTCCTAATTTTACTTCGTTAGATGATGATTTTACAATAGGCAAAGCACAAATATTAAAAGAAGGTAAAGATATTAGCATTATTGCAACTGGTTCTATGGTCTGGACGGCTTTATTAGTTGCTGATATGCTAAAAAATAAAGGATTCTCGGCAGATGTAATTAATATACACACTATCAAACCAATTGATAAAAATGCAATAATTAATTCGGCAGCAAAGACAGGTAAAATTGTAACAATAGAAGAACATCAAGTAAATGGCGGATTAGGAGGTGCAGTTGCAGAAGTTTTATCACAAAATTATCCTACAAAAATGAAAATATGTGGAATGCCCGATAGTTTTGGCGAATCAGGAAAACCGCATGAGCTCCTTGAACTTTACAAACTTGATGCAGATAGCATATTAATAAACTGTTTACAACTTATAAATGAATAAATTTCAAATATTAATATTATTAGGATTGATTCCATTTTTATTTTCATGCAGTGGAGCTAATTCAACAGACAAAATAAATACGGCCACAAATCACTATATTAATGATTCTATTGATACAGTTATCGTAAAAAACGAAGCTCAATATCCTGAAATTGATAAAAAACATTTACTTGGGAAAACAAATCCACAAAAAGATTCTCTGTTTGTTGTCGTACCTCAAAAATATTGTTTAATGAGGACAGAATATCTTCACAAAGATGCACTTGAGCCATTTATTGCAATGTACGAAGCAGCGGCAATGGAAGGAGTAAACCTTGGTATAATTTCAGCTTATCGCAATTACGAAACACAAGCTTGGCTTTGGAATTCACGATATGTAAATTCATCTAATCCGACAGTAGCAGCAAAAACGGCACTTAAATATATTGCTATGCCAGGAACCTCGCGACATCATTGGGGTACAGATATCGACATGCTAAACACAAAATTAAATTTCTTTGAAACCGAAGAAGGCAAAAAAGCTTATAAGTGGATGTGTGAAAATGCTCCAAAGTATGGATTTTATCAAGTCTATACTCAAAATAGAACTACTGGTTATAACGAAGAAAAATGGCATTGGTCATATATTCCAGTTGCAAAAGAATTTTTAAAACAATATCAAGCAAAAATATCTTACGAAGATTTTGTTGGTTTTAATGGATGCGAACTTGCTGATACACTTAATGTTATAGATGATTATGTGTTTGGAATTGATAGTGTGTTGTTAAGATCTTTATAAAAGTCGAATGTTTTTAGGTAAGAAAAATAATTGCGATAATATTTAGTACAATTCATTTTCAAATTTCTACGCTATCCACTCTATTTATTAGTGTTATTCCCACCATTCTTGCATATCCATGTTAATTTTTATTACTTCAATATTACAGTTTTTATTATTGCTTGCGTCATTTTCCCATTCCTTTACATGGTCTTTATTTAAGCGTCCAATCCAAACCGCCCAAAATAAAAACACATAATAATCTGTCGTTTCATTTTCTGTAATAGACACATTGTTCCCTTTCAAGTCTTTTAGTTTAGCTGTTAAATCTTTCATTACGAGCAAAGAATCATACTCAAACTGACTCTCTTTAGTAAGTGACAAAAGAAATGAAAATGCTTGAGCATTACATTGCGATTCCTCACGATACTTGAGTAAATTTCCATTCTTGTCAAAAACCATAATGTCAGGAATTGATTTTGCATAACTTAGATTGTTAACTGCCCATATCCAATCGTCTTGATTAAAACAATAAATATTGTCCTGCGAAAGTTTTTTTTTCTTTGCACATTTTAAAATACTCTTTTCGTTTTCTGTTTTCGGATTTTTCAATCCGTAAAAAACTTTTAAAATAGTCGTTTTACATCCAGTAAAAGTCAAAAATGAAATAGTTATTATGGTCAGTAATAATTTAGTTTTTGTCCTTTTCATTTTGTTAAAGTTTATCATGTCTGTCTTTTTAACATTAAGTATAACGGTTATCGCAATGTGTTGAGCAGAACAAAACATAACCCATTGTCTTTCTTGCACTTAGAGGTTGCCCAGCCCTTATTACTAAATTTCCATAGTGTAAAGATAAGCAAAATTTAAAATACTTATCAACGCAATTTTGCAAATTTTCGCAAGTGAGATATCTTTTAAAGTTCTTGTAAACTTCACATGGAATATTAGTATTATGCACTAACGATTTTTATATGTTTATATTCATGTTGTAAGAAAAATTTCCCTATAAGCTTCTTCAATTGCCTGGACTTCTTTATTTGATAAACTTTCAAATTCTTTTTCTCTCGCTCTTTTTGATAACATTTCAAGGTTTTGATTTAAAAATTGAGTGCAAAACAAATAAAACAGGTGCAAATTTATGTATTACAATAAAAATAGGTGCGAAGCTGAGATTGTATTTTAAATTATGTTTGGATTATAGACTTAATAATCTTTTTAAAGTTTCTAATAACTCGGCATTATCAGAACTCCTGGTTGTTCGAAGTCGTAATTTTATAAATCTGAATAAACAAAAAGATTAGAATAGCAAATAACAGTCTTAACTATAGAGATGGGTCAAGAGTTCTGACGACCCCTAGTCGTTTTCTTCGTAGTAATTCGAATAGTCAATTCCTTTCATAAACATTTCACGATTGTTGATATTGTTAGTTAAAGCGTTTTTTAACAGTTTTTTTAGAATTTCGCTGTTTGTTGGGCTTTGCATCATTGCGTTCATATAATCTCTTTTGCTTATATTACTCCAATCTACGCATTTTTTTAGACGTTTTTTACTGTCGGGTGCAAAAGTTTTCAAGTGGTTAGTAAGACTAACCACTTGGCGTTTTCTTCGTCCCAAATGGCATGCACTTCAGGGTCGTCAAAAAAGCGTATGGATATTTTCTCCTTACACATGTTTTTATTTTCAAACTTAGCATGCAATGTTACAGTTATTAATAAATTATCTCTCAACAAATTTACTAAATGCATATTAACACAACAGGCAATGCTTAAAAAAACTTTTTATTATTCCTTATGTGTTTACTACACAATCACATTAAGCGAACTTGGTAAAATACTAATTTCATAAGGTGTGCTTCCAATAATTTCGCCATCTGTTTCGGCAAAAATTGGCTCTTTAGATTCGATTTTGAAGCCTTTGGTTTTAAAAGATTTAATCCCTTTAATTTCAAGTATTTTAGAATTATATAACTTATGCACTTTAGTTATAATCTTATGTTTGGGCATATTTTGATATATTGTAACATGTAAATATCCATCATCAATTATTGCATCAGGTGTTTGTATCATTCCTCCACCTGAGTATTTTCCATTTCCAATGCTAATTGATAAGAATTCTCCTTCAAGTATTTCATCGTTAATAAATATTTTTAAATGCCAAGGTTTATATTTAATCAGGCTTTTTAGCAGACTTATTAAATAAGCAAATTTTGTTCTGCGACCTCGTTGTTTCATTTCGTTAGTTGCTTTTACAACTGTTGAGTCGAAACATAAACCTGCAATATTTATAAAATATGCTGATTTTTGTTCTCCGTCGGAGCTATATTTTATTTTCCCAACATCTTGAACTTGAGAAGGACAATTTACCAATCTTTCCATTTCTTCTTTGTAGTTGGGTTTCATATCGTAATAGCGTGCCCAGTCGTTACCTGTCCCCATTTGTATTAAACCAAGATAAATTTCGGTAGTTGGTACAGCTTTTTGCTTAAAAATGCCGTTTGTTACTTCATTTACCGTACCATCACCACCTACTACAATAAATTTACGATATGTTTCCAATATTTTTTGAGTGACAATTTCTTCGGCGTGTCCTACATGTTCAGTAAATGCAAAATCATATTCAATACTGTTGGTTTTCAGCATGTTTACTATCTTTGGCCACTCAAGGTTGCCTCCTTCATTACCAGCATTCGGATTTATAACGAAGAAATATTTTGTATTTATTTGTTGTTCCAATTCATTAAATTTTTAGCAATTTTACAATATTTGTATGAATATACTAAATTTTATTCAAAGTATTTTTAATAAGTTGATACTAAATTGTAGATTTGTATTTATTTAAGACAATAATATTATGACAAAAAAAATTAAATTAATCAAAACTTATAAGATTCTAAAGTCCTCTCCTGAAGAGAAAAAATTACAAGAAATTCAAGAGTATAACAATACAGGAAATCTTATTTACAATAAGGAATTTGACGAAACTGGCTCTGCTGTTTTTGAAGTAAGTGCACAATTTGACGAAACTGGGAAACCAATTAACGAAAAAAGCATGAATTATTTAGATGATATCGAAGAGGTTATATCGTATAAATATAATGATAAGGGTAAATTGATAAGTGAAAAAACAGAAAACAAACAAGGCTGGACATCTATAAAAAAATACGAAAGGCAAAACGATGGAAAAACTGTTAAAGTATCACTTTTAGATGAAGATGATGAGCTCGAAGAAATGAATATTGTTGAGCTTAACGAAAAAGGAGATATCGTTTACAACAAGCATTTTGATGAAAACGAGAAACAAAAAGAGCTTGTCAAAAATTCGTATGATGATAGTGGAAAACTAATCTTGCGCGAAGAGTTAGACCATAAAAATAGACCCGAAAAAGTGCATCATTATTATTATACTGATGCTGGAAATATAAGTGCGGTAAAAACGCTTAACAGAAAAGGGAAAACAATTGACTGGGTAAAAATTGAATTTGATGAAAATGAAAAACCAGTTGAGCAATTTGCTATGTCGGGAGCAAAAATTAAATTTAATTATAATGATGACGGATCGATTACAGAATCCAAACATAGTCCTGGAGGCGAAGAGATAAGTCGTGTTACAAATTTTTTTGATGAGGACAAAAACCTTATCAAAGAAGACTATGGAGATTACGTTATTGTTTATGAGCATGAGTTTTTTTAGATACTTGTGTTATCCATAAAATAGCTGTTTAAGTTAGGTTATAAATAAATTACTATATAAAATGAATGTACTAATTTTAGGATCTGGGGGTAGAGAAAATGCAATTGCATGGAAATTAAGGCAAAGTGCTTTGATAAATGATATTTTTGTTGCTCCAGGAAACCCAGGAACTGATCTGATTGCAACAAATTTGTCTATCGGAGTAAATGATTTTGATAAAATTGCCGAAGCTATTAAAATTGAAAAGATAGCTATGCTTGTAGTGGGACCCGAAGACCCATTAGTAAACGGAATAACAGATTACTTTAGGTCAAAAACTGACTTTTCTAATCTTAAAATTATAGGACCATCCAAAAAAGCAGCTCAACTAGAAGGCAGCAAAAACTTCGCAAAAGAATTTATGCACAAGTACAAAATACCGACCGCTAGATATTTTACTGCAAAAATAGAGAACTTTAATGAGGCTGTAGAATTTTTAAAAATCTTAAAGCCTCCTTATGTACTTAAAGCAGATGGACTAGCTGCCGGAAAAGGAGTATTAATAATTGATGATTATAATACCGCTATAACCGAACTTGACAATATGCTGTCTGGAAAATTTGGAGATGCAAGTAAAAAAGTCGTTATCGAAGAGTTTCTGGATGGTATTGAACTTTCTGTTTTTGCTGTAACTGACGGTAAAAACTATGTGTTATTACCCGAAGCAAAAGACTATAAAAGAATAGGCGAAAATAATACTGGGCTTAATACTGGCGGAATGGGAGCAGTTTCTCCAGTCTCTTTCTTTAATAAGGAGTTTAAGAGTAAAGTCATAGAAAAAATCGTGAAACCGACTATACTTGGACTTGAATCTGAAAACATGGATTATGTAGGATTTGTTTTTATTGGACTTATTAATGTTAATGGAGAACCTTATGTTATTGAATATAATGTTAGACTGGGAGATCCCGAAACCGAAGTGGTATTATTACGCTTAAAAACTGATTTTGCAAAAATACTTGATGCTGCATGTAGTAAAACCCTTCAAAATATTAAAGTGGAATTTACAAATGATGCAGCCGCTACAATAATGCTCGTTTCGGGAGGATACCCTGAAGAGTATGAAAAAAACAAAGAAATTTTTGGACTAGATTATCAAGGAGAAAGTGTATTGTTTCATGCAGGAACGAAAAAAGAAGGCGATAAAATTCTTACAAATGGAGGTAGAGTTCTGGCTGTTAGCTCGCTTGGGAAAGATATGTTTAGTGCATTAACTCAGTCATATAAAACAATAGAACAAATTAGTTTCGATAAGATGAATTATAGACATGATATAGGCTTTGAACTAAAATGATAAAACTTGTAAAAGCGAATAGCCCAGTTAACTTTGTGTTAATGTTTTTTTTGATGCTTACAGTATGGGCGTTTAAGCTTTATTATATGCCAACCGAAATCGAAACGTACGAGTTAAGCAATTACTTTCTTCCACAATTCCCCGAAACTGTTTTTATGAAATACTTATCAGCGGTTTTATCATTTATGCTATATTATGGGTTCGCATTAATTATTATAAAGATTAATTCAAACTTGGTAATAATTGAAAATGCTTATCAATCACCTGGAATTGTATTTGTTTTACTTACTGGATTTTTCATAAACGCTCAGAGGGTGTTGCCCGAAACGATAGCATCTATAACTCTCTTTTTTGCCATTATCAGCTTATTTAAGACTTATAAAAAACCATTTGCAAACAAATATGTTTTCGATGCAGCAATACTCGTCGCCATAAGTTCTTTGCTTGTGTATAAGTTGATTTATTTTATCCCAGTGGTAATAATTATACTTTTTATCATCAAGCTAGTTAAGTTAAAAGAATTAATTGTTTTTTTTACTGGGGTTTTGCTTACATACATTGTTGCCATCACGATTATATGGCTTTTGGGTGATGTGGAACTGGTATATCAATCTGCAAAGTCGGCAATAGTATTTGAATATAGTCATTTTAAATATGTCGCACTTAATTACATTGTGTTTTTACCAATTGTAATTTTATCTATAATAGCTATTGTCTCGAGGTTTACAATAGGTACACCCAAGAAAATCTCAACAAGAAGATTTCAAACTGCAATTGCTTTGGTCCTCGTAGTTTTAGCTCTGTTTTTTGTCAGCCCATGCTCGACAAACGAATCGGTAGTACTCATGTTTCCTTGGCTTTCTTTGTTAGTCTCCAATGTTCTAATTAATGCAAAAAAGATTTTTGTTTCCATAGTTTTTGGAGGTTTTATACTCTCGTTAGTTACTGTTCAAATCGTTCAAATTGTGTACTACTTGTCTTTATATTAAAATAATACCTATATTTACGAAACTCTAATCTTAAATAAAATAAATGTTTCTCTAATACGTTAGCAAGAACATAATGGCTAAAGCAAGAATATACCGACAAAAAAGGAAGTGGAAATACTTATTGTTTCTGTTCGCAATAGTTATTGGAGGACTTTCATTGTGGTACACTAACTCACTAATGACAAAACTATCGTTAGAAGAACGAAAGCGAATAGAGTTATGGGCAGAGGCTACTCAACAACTAATAAATTCAGATCCAGAACAGGATGTTAGCTTTTTATTTGAGGTTTTGAGAAATAATGAAACAATACCTGTAATATTAGTGGATATGAATGACAATATTCTGTCTTACAGAAATATTGACTCGGTTAAAATGGAAAACCCTAAATATAGAAATGAAAAACTACAAGAATTTAAAACCAGTCAAAAAATTCATTTTGTTATAAAAACTGAAGATGGAATACCTTTAAATAAAATTTTTTACTCCGATTCTTTATTAATTAGGCAATTACACTATTATCCATATATCCAACTTGGAATAGTATTCCTCTTTATTTTTATGGCTTATTTAGCTTTTAGTGTTTCGCGTAAGGCGGAACAAGATCAGGTTTGGCTAGGGATGTCGAAAGAAACAGCACATCAATTAGGGACACCAATCTCATCGTTAATGGCCTGGGTCGAAATTCTGAAAGAAACGGATAGTAGTAAAGGGTTTTCTGAAGAACTTGAGAAAGACGTAAAACGTTTGGAAAAAATTGCTGAACGATTTTCTAAAATCGGAAGTCAACCTCAACTTGTACCAATAGGACTGACCGAAACAATCAAAAACTCTTTAAATTATTTAAAAACAAGAATTCCAAAAAGTATTGAAATAATTACTGAGTTTGGTAATTGTAAAGATCTTGTAATCCCTCTAAATCAAGAGTTGTTTGAATGGGTAATTGAAAATATTTGTAAAAATGCTGTTGATGCAATTGGAACTAAAGGTAAAATTAAATTTGAATTTGAACAAAACTCTAAAAATTTACACATAGATATTACGGATACAGGAAAGGGTATCCCAAAATCTGCTTACAAAACTGTTTTTAGTCCAGGTTATACTACAAAAGATAGAGGTTGGGGCTTAGGGCTTTCGCTAGTTAAAAGAATTATTGAACAATACCACAATGGTAAAGTGTTCGTTAAACATTCCGAGCTTGGAGTAGGAACAACATTTAGAATAGTACTTAAGAAACTAGATTAGTAGCGGTAAAACAAATGTTCTTTTATTAATAAATTGCTATCACTACTATTTGAAAAAAAAGTTCACTATATTGTAAAGATTAGTCATAAACAAGCTTTTATATTTAAGCAAAGACAAAAATATGTAATATAAGTGTTAATAATTTACTTTTATTTTAAGTATTAAATATGTTTTTATAACTTTGCACGAAATTTTTTGAAATTTGTGAATTATTTAAGTCAATATATTGTACCATTTCATGGTTTAGAAAACAAGGAACATCTTTTTAGTTTTGTTGTCTCTGATGAGTTTTTTGCATATTTCGATGATAATGTAATAAGTGGTGGAACTTTTAATGTAAATTTGAATGTTTTAAAAAATTCCAATTCGCTTAAATTAACAATTGGTCTAAAAGGGATAGTTAAGATTCTGTGCGATAGATGTCTTGAATATTATGACCAAGAGATTGAGTTTAGCGACATTGTGATGGTAGAGTTTGGAGAAGAAACCAATTTTGACACCAATCAGGAATGTGTTTTACTTAAAAAAGGTAAAACAGAAATAAACATTGCACAATTAATTTATGAATTTGCACATTTTGCTTTACCTTTGCAGCATTATCACCCCGACACAAAAACAGGGGAGACAGGCTGTAATAAAGAGATGTTGGATATATTAAGTAATTATCTAACAGTTGAAAATGAGAAAAAAATTGATCCCAGATGGGAAAAACTAAGGGAAATAAAAAATAAGAGTTAAATTTAAAATTTTATAACGATGGCACATCCAAAAAGAAAAACATCAAAACAAAGAAGAAACAAACGCCGTACGCATTACAAAGCTACGTTGCTTACATTAGCAAAATGCTCAAATTGTGGAACAACAGTTCGATACCACCATGTTTGCCCAGAGTGTGGATATTATAAAGGAAAACTGGCTATTGATAAAGAGACTATTGCAGTCAACTAATTGTTGATGAATATTGGTTTAGACATAATGGGAGGAGATTTTGCTCCCAAACAAACTTTAAAAGGAGTATTTCTTGCTTTAAAAGAACTATCCGATAAAGATAAACTTTTCCTGTTTGGTCAAGATAAATTAATTAATAAATATCTAACAGAACAGGATATTAGCTTTGATAGAATTGAAGTCATTAATTGCTCTCAAATTATCGAAATGGGAGATGAACCCATTAAAGCAATTAAAGAAAAAACAGATTCTAGCATCTCTAAAGGTTTCGAATATCTTAAAAACGAACTTATAGATAGTTTTGTTAGTGCAGGTAACACAGGTGCAATGATGGCTGGTGCAACACAGATTATTGGTGCTGGCGAAGGCGTTCTCAGACCTGGAATATCTTCGTATTACCCAAACAGTTTGAGTGAAAACAATTTATTAATAGATGTTGGACTCAATCCTGATACAAAACCAGAGGTACTGGTACAATATGCACAGATGGGTAAATTGTTTGCTAAACATGTTATGAAAATTAATAATCCGAAAGTGGGATTATTAAATATTGGAAGCGAAAAATCTAAAGGAACTGCAAACACTAAGCTCGTGTATAATTTACTTGAGGCAGATAGCAGTATTAATTTTATTGGTAATATCGAAGGTGGAGATATGCACAAAGCAGATAAAGTTGATGTAATTGTTTGCAATGGATTTACCGGAAATATTGTATTAAAGCAAGCAGAATCATTTTATAAAATTCTTAAAGAAAGACATATTTCAGACTCATATTTTGAAAACTACAACTATGAAAATTATGGTGGAACACCTATCTTAGGTATTTCAAAACCAGTAATCGTAGGACATGGTGTTAGTAATGATATTGCAATAAAGAATATGATATTGCTGTCTAAAAAACTTATTGAGTCTAATATTGCTGAAATAATAACAAAACATTTTAGTTATGGCACAAATTAAAGCTGCAATTACAGGTATTGGTGCTTACGTACCACCTTATGTACTGACAAATGAAGAAATAGCAAAAATGGTGGACACCACTGATGAGTGGATAATGGAACGCATTGGTATTAAAGAACGTCATATCTTATTAGAAGAGGGAAAAGCTACCTCCGATATGGCTACTGAAGCAGTAAAACAATTATTAGAAAAAACTGGCACAGCAATCGATGAGGTTGATATGCTTATTTGTGGCGTTGTAACTCCTGATATGCAATTCCCAGCTACCGCAAATATTATATGCGATAAAGTGGGAATCAAGAATGCTTTTGGATATGATATTAACGCTGGCTGCTCTAGTTTTTTGTTTGCTCTGATAACTGCATCAAAATTTGTCGAAAGTGGTTCGCATCGTAAAGTAGTAGTGGTAGGTGCTGATAAAATGTCGTCGATTGTAGATTATAACGACAGAAACACTTCGCCAATCTTTGGAGACGGCGCTGGTGCCGTTCTGCTCGAACCCGACACTACTGGACTGGGCTTAATCGACTCTATTATGCACGTTGATGGTTCGGGAAGGCAACATCTACATCAAGTGGCTGGTGGTTCTTTACGCCCTGCTACTTTTGAAACTATTCTTCGTCGTCAACATTTTATTTATCAAGAAGGACAGCCTGTGTTTAAAGCTGCCGTCTCAAATATGGCTGATGTCTCAGTTAGGATGATGGAAAGATACAATTTGACATCAGAAACTTTAAAATATTTAGTGCCTCATCAGGCAAATATGCGAATTATAGAGGCAACAGCTCGTCGAATGGGCATACCAAAAGAACGTGTTATGCTTACAATTGCAAAATATGGTAACACAACATCAGCAACTATACCACTTTGCCTTTGGGAATATGAACACGATTTAAAACCTGGAGACAATATTATTATTGCTACTTTTGGTGCTGGATTTGCCTGGGGCTCAACTTATATTAAGTGGGCTTACGATGGAAGTAAAATAGCAAAATAATTTAGTTTATCATTTGACAATTTCTAAGTTGTAAAATATCATTTAAAAGGTTCTCCGATGCAGGGCCTTTTTTTTGTATGTTTTTGAGCTGTGATTTAATATCTGATATGCTTGAACCGTCTTGAAGACAATCGAAAAGTTTATTTATTTCTACTAATATTAAGAAGTGTTTTTCTATTGCGTCTTTTATAACTCCAGAATTGTTGTTGCCTTCTGAAACTAATCCTAAGTATAGGCTTTCTGTCCACAATCCACTTAACACCAATGCACTTAATCCGTATTTTTCGTTGGAGGCTAACATTATATTGCCAGCATTTAACAAACTGTCAGTAATTCTAAAAAGCTCGGTACGATTGTTTAAATTTTCTTCTACTAATGGAACAACTGAATTAAATTCTTTTGAGCCTACTGCAAGTTTTTGTGCAAGAGTGTTTACCGCCTCAAGATAATCCATACAAAGTTGAACTCTTTCAAAATGTCTAACATAACCTAAGTCAGCAATATACATACCTAATACAAAAGCTGTTTGTTTTGTACTTTGATACAATCCAACCGATTTATAAGGTAAAAGTATATCTTTATTAAAATCGGTGTGCATAATCGCAATAGTTTTACTTACTTCAGAATAATTAGGAATTTGTGCATAAATACTATCAAAACCATCAAAATCATTAGAGTATTCAACATCTCGGAATTCCTTTTTCATTTTTTCATACTCTTCAGAATTAACACACGCCCATGAAATAAGGAAATAGAAAGCAATAATAAAAGTGAATATATAATATTTAAAAATCTTTCTTTTCATAGTTCAAAACTAACTATTTTTTTTCATAATTATTAGCAAAAAAAGTAGAGCTATACAATAAAGCTCTACTTTTAAAACAAAAAATCCATTATTTTATTTTCGGTTCATTTTTGCATCCATACTTAAAGTTGCGTGTGGCACGGCTTTTAGTCTTTCTTTTCCAATAAGTTTACCCGTTTCTCGACATACACCATAAGTGCCAGTTTCAATTCGCACTAATGCTGCTTGAAGATGCTTAATAAACTTTGCCTGACGTTGAGCAATTTTTCCAATTTCTTCTTTTGATAAAACATTAGCCCCTTCTTCTAAAACTTTAAACGTTGGAGACGTGTCCATTATGTCATTGGTATCCTCATGACTTAATAAACTTTTATACAAATCGAAATCTCTTTGAGCCTTTGCAAGTTTTTTTAAAATAAGCTCTTTAAATTCTTGTAACTCTTCGTTACTATATCTGGTTTTTTCTTCTGCACTCATAGCTATAATGTTTAATTGTTACACTTTTCTATTACTAACTCTGTTTCAAAATTATTAACTTGTACGGTAAAAGAATTATTTTGTTCCATTTTTTCTACTATTTTTATCGAATTGCCTAATGTTTGTAAACAGATATATTCTCTATACCTCTCAATTGCAGCATCTAAGTCCCTGTGAGACTGAATGTTAATGTTTATTTTATCAGTAACATCAAATCCAGAATCTTTTCTAATATTTTGAATTCTGTTCACAAGTTCGCGTGCAATACCTTCTTCAATTAATTCAGGGCTTATGTTAATGTCAAGTGCAATTGTTATTTTACCTTCGTTAGTAACAAGCCATCCTGGAATATCCTCCGAAATAATCTCTACATCTTCTACTCCTATTTTTATAGTTTGGTTGTCAACTGATAAGTTAAATTCGTTGTCGCGCTCAAGCTGAACAATATCTTTTTGGCTCATCGCCATTATTGCAGCAGCAACTTGTTTCATTATTTTACCATATTTAGGTCCCAGTATTTTAAAGTTTGCTTTAATAGACTTAACCAAAACATTTGAAGAGTCTGAGATAAACTCTATTTCTTTAATATTTGTTTCTGTCATTATTATTTGTTGAACTTTTTTGATTTGTTCAACAAATGAGTCGTTTACAACTGGAATCATTATTTTTTGCAGTGGCTGTCTTACTTTTATGCTAACTTTACGTCTTAGGCTTAGAATCATTGATGATATTGTCTGTGCCATTTGCATACGTTCTTCTAACATTTTATCAATTGCAGATTCGTCTATTTCTGGAAAATATGCAAGATGTACAGAATCATAATTCTCTTTTCCCGTAACGCTATTCAAATCCCGATAAAGTTTGTCCATATAAAATGGAGCAATAGGCGATGCTAATTTTGCAACAGTACTTAAA
This sequence comes from uncultured Bacteroidales bacterium, assembly GCA_964397745.1. GTDB lineage: Bacteria > Bacteroidota > Bacteroidia > Bacteroidales > ML635J-15 > Bact-19. The sequence goes on from CAYNKH010000027.1 coordinate 20,172, forward strand.
CATCTGTAAAGAGTTTGATATGCAGATATTTTATCTTCATCATATTTTCCACCCCAGTACCGTTTTCGGCCAAGGCGTACGTACCAGTTGCTAAGATGATTAATCACAAAATCTTGAATTAGTCTGCCTGCTCTTGTGTTTTCGTAGTTTTCGTAAGCATTTTTTACATCTGTAATTAAAGAGTTTAGCAAACTTAATATCCAGCTGTCAAGCTCTGGTCGTTTGTTGAACTCTATCTCAGTTTCTTTATAACTAAACTTGTCAATATTTGCGTACAAAGCAAAAAAGTTATAAGTGTTATAAATAGTTCCAAAAAATTTACGTTTTACTTCGTCAACTCCCGAAATGTCGAATTTTAGATTATCCCAAGCTTGTGCATTTGTAATCATATACCACCTTAAGGGGTCTGCTCCGTATTCTTCCATAGTTAAAAACGGATCAACGGCATTACCAAGCCTTTTAGACATTTTGTTACCGTCTTTGTCGAGTACCAAACCGTTCGAAATAATATTTTTATATGAAACGGAATCGGAAATCATTGTTGCAATTGCGTGCAGCGTAAAAAACCAACCTCTTGTTTGATCAACACCTTCGGCAATAAAATCGGCAGGAAATAATTTATCAAAATTATCTTTATTCTCGAAAGGCCAATGCCATTGAGCATAGGGCATTGCACCCGAATCGAACCAAACATCAATAAGATCGATTTCCCTAAACATTTTGCTGCCATCACTTGCTACAAGAATTATCTCATCCACATCAGGACGATGCAAATCTATTTTTTCATAATTTTCTTTACTGTAATTTCCAGATTCAAATCCTTTCCAGAACTCGGCAGACATATATCCTTTATCAACCGATTTTTTAATTTCTTCCATTAGTTCAGCAACTGAGCCTATACATTTACGTTCATTTCCATCTTCGGTACTCCAAATTGGCAACGGCGTTCCCCAATAACGGGTACGACTTAAATTCCAATCAACAAGATTTTCTAACCATTTTCCAAAACGTCCTTCACCTGTACTTTTAGGTTTCCAATTTATAGTTTTATTTAACTCAATTAAACGATCTTTAACCGCTGTAGTTTTGATAAACCATGAATCTAATGGGTAATACAGTATGGGTTTGTCTGTTCGCCAACAATGTGGATAGTTATGAACATATTTTTCTATTTTAAACGCTTTATCCTCAAGCTTTAACATTACAGCAATATCAACATCTGTTGTAGTTTCTTTATTTTCTGCATCAGGATCATATTCGCTTTTTACATATTTTCCAGCAAACTCTGAGTATGTTTCAATATTTATATAATCTTTGACAAAATCTGGGTCTAAATCTTTAATTTCAAAGAATTTTCCTTGTTTATCAACCATAGGAACAAGGTTTCCGTCTTTGTCGTCAAGAATTAATGCTGGAATTCCTGCTTGCTTAGCTACTCTGGCATCATCTGCTCCAAATGTAGGTGCAATATGTACAATTCCTGTTCCGTCTTCGGTTGTAACATAATCTGCCTGTATTATTTTAAAAGCTGGAGATTTAGGCTGTATCCAGTTGATAAGTTGCTCGTATTCAACACCTTCTAAATCTTCTCCCGTATATTCAGCTATAATTTGATATGGTATATTTTTATCTCCAAGCTTATACTCCTCGAAATTAAGGTTTTCATTTTCGGGTTTAAAATAGGGTTTAAGTCTGTCTTTACATAAAACAACACTTATGGGATTGCCCGAATAAGGATTAAAGGTTTTAACTTTCAAATATTTTATTGACGGTCCAACAGCGAGAGCCGTATTAGAAGGTAAAGTCCATGGAGTTGTTGTCCATGCCATAAAATATAAATTATCTTCAGTATTTTTACTTATTTTTACTGATGCTTCATTTTTTATTACTTTAAATAGTGAAACTACTGTTGTGTCTTTTACATCTTTGTAACAGCCAGGCTGATTGAGCTCATGTGTGCTTAAACCTGTACCAGCAGCTGGAGAATAAGGTTGTATTGTATAGCCTTTATAAATCAAGTTTTTATCGAAAAGTTTTTTTAGCAAAAACCAAACTGTTTCTATATATCGGTTATCGTAGGTAACATAGGGATTTTCCATATCAACCCAGTAACCCATTTTTTTAGTGAGTTCTTCCCACAAATCGGTATATTTCATAACCTCTTTGCGACAAGTATTATTATATTCTTTTACCGTAATTGTTTTTCCAATTTCTTCTTTAGTTATTCCAAGAGTTTTTTCAACGCTTAGTTCAACTGGTAAGCCGTGGGTATCCCAACCCGCTTTTCTGTCAACTCGATATCCGTTAAGTGTTTTATAGCGGCAAACTACATCTTTGATGGTTCGTGCCATAACATGATGAATACCAGGAGTTCCATTTGCAGATGGAGGTCCTTCAAAAAACACAAATGGCTTATTATTATTTCTTGTTTCAATACTTTTTGCAAAAGTTTGCTCATCTTTCCAAAGTTTTTCAACTTCCTTATTAATTGCCGAAAGATCCAACTGCTTGTATTCCTGAAATTTTGCACTCATTATTTTTATTTTAATAAGCTGCAAATATATATTTAAGGAGCAAATTTTCCAAATTTTGATTTATACGAGAATTAATGGCATATTTTTGGTTAAAATGCTTACTTTTGGTTTAGCAATTTCCCAAATTTTGGGAAGAATACAATACAGGATAGTTTAACAAATTGTAAAAACTTTATCTACACTTTTGGTTTCTGATGATTTTAAGATAATTTTATTGTATATTAGTGGAAAATTTCTACATACTTTTTATATGAAAAAAACGCTCATAATAATAATAATAATCTCTATTTCCTTTGTATGTGTTGGCAAGGCACACTCTACTAAGCTTGATAGTTTGGAGCAATTAATAAGTTCTTCTGCAGATCTTAATAAAATTGCTCTTTGGAAGTTAGAGATTTGCAAAATTGAGTACGAAGAGTCTGGCCTTGATCTGTCAAAATCTATGGATGAATTACATTTCTTGCTAAATTTAATTAATAATGAAGACACATATATTAAAATTTGCCTTTTTTCTGGAAGCGTATTTAGATCTTCAGGGCAATATGAGAATGCTTTAAAATACGATCTACTTGGATTAAAACATGCAGAGAAAAATAAGATTGTCTTATTGGAGGCAAAATTATTAAATAATATTGGGATAAATTTTTACCAAAGCCAAAATTATAATACAGCTCTGGAGTATTATCTTTTGGCAGAAAAAAAATATGTAGAAGTCGGAGACACATCTGGAACTGGTGATTGTTATAATAATATTGCCATGGCTTATGATGAACTTGAAAAAAGAGACTCCGCTTTGTTTTATTACGAAAAAGCACAAAATATATTTGAAAAAAGTAATAACAAAGATGCAATTTCCGATGTTCTTAATAATAAGGCAGGTGTTTATTACAAAAATGGAGATTTTGAAGAGGTTTTTGATTTGATAATGGAATCTTTAAAAATACAAGAAGAGTTAGGAAATGAAAATAAGCTTGCCTACACTTTGATAAATACTGGGATACTTTATTATTCATTAGGCGAATACGAAAAAGCTATTGAGTATGAGGAGCGAGGCTTGGCAATTGCTGAGAAAAATGGTAGTTATCCTCATTTACGATTTGGTTATGAAAGTTTGGCAGAAGCTTATGCTGAAACAGGGGATTATCAAAAAGCTTTTTCTACTCATATTAAGTTTGCCGCTGTAAATGACACTATTTTTAATCAGGATATGGCTCGAGCAATTTCAGAAATGCAAGCCAAATATGAAACTGAAAAGATTGAGCAACAAGTTAAACTCTTGCAGACTGAAAATGAACTTGCAAATATTCGTATAAACAAGGGACGAACAATTATTTTAAGCTTTCTTGTTGTTATTGTTCTAGGTTTACTGATTGCTATAATTTTAATTCGTCAAAATAGGTTTAAAGCACGTTTGAATAAGGTTCTAGAGAACAAAAACATTGAACTTAAATCTCTTAATGCCACAAAGAATAAATTTTTTGCAATTATTTCACACGATATAAAAAATCCGCTTTATGGCTTTAAAGCGATTACAAGTGCTTTGGATGATTCATTTAATGAAATGTCTGAAAATGAAGTAAAAAAACACATTAAAATATTGCGTAACTCGTCAGATCGGTTAAATGAATTGCTTAAAGGATTGCTTAATTGGGCAGCTCTTTTAAATTCAAATAAAGAAATAAATCTTACAGAAGTGCCACTATCTGAGATAATTAATGACATTGTAAAGCTTGTAGAAGGAGATTGTAAGTTAAAAGGTATAAAACTAAATGTGAAAATTTGCGATCTTCCTAAAGTTTACACAGATGAGAATATGCTGCTTACTATTGTACGAAATATTGTTTCAAATGCAATTAAGTTTACTCCCTCTGGAGGTACAATATTATTAAGCCTATACCATGAGAACAACAGAAATATTGTATTGATAAAGGATACTGGAATAGGGATTGAACAACAAGATATCAATAAACTGTTCCGTATTGATGCAGATACAAAAACAATAGGCAATTCGAAGGAAAAAGGAGCTGGACTAGGATTGATTTTAGTTA
>CAYNKH010000028.1:0-24495 GCA_964397745.1 uncultured Bacteroidales bacterium
ACATGTACAGATACATACAGCACTAATATTGAAGTTTACGCAATGCCAAGCCCAACAGTTAATGTCACTCCTGACAACTGTGGACTGTGCGATGGAACAGCTTCAACAACAATTGCCTATTCTTCTTACTCATGGTCAACAGGTTCAACAGCATCAAGCATCAGTGGATTATGTGCTGGTAATTATACCGTAACAGTAAGTGATGCAAATAGCTGTACCGCAGCCACACCATTTACAATTTCAGCAGCGGGTAATACCCCAGTAGCAAATGTCGTTACAACAAATCCAACTTGTGCAGGAGATTGTAATGGTACTGCTACAGTAAATGCTTCTGGATGTGCAACTTATTCATACAATTATTCATCGGGTACAACTCCAAATAACCAAACCACAGGTGGTTTATGCGATGGAACATATACCGTTACTGTTGCAGACGGCACTAATGCCGCTTGTTTTACAGTAGAGACTTTTACGATAACAGAACCTCCTGCAATGATTCTCACTATGGGTCATACAGACGCTACTTGTGGAATGACAAATGGAACAGCCAGCGTTACAGTTTCTGGACACACTCCCCCTCCATCTTATAACTGGTCAAGTGGTGGGACAACAGCAACAATTACAGTTGCAGCAGGAACATATACTGTTACTGTAACCGACGGTGCTGGTTGTACTGCCCAAAACACTGTAACCGTTAATGATGCAGGAGTACCATTTACTGTTACTACAAGTGTTATTAACGATGTGGACTGTTTTGGTAATTGTAACGGTTCTGCAACTGCAACTCCTGTAGGAGCAGGTCCATTTACATACTTATGGGATAACGCACAAATTACACAAACAGCAACAGGACTTTGTCAAGGCAATCATACTGTAACTGTAACCGAAGCTGGATGTAATGTTGTTGAAACAGTAAATATATCTCAACCCCCTCAACTTACAGTAACAACTATTAATATTATTGATGCCCATTGTGGGTTACCAGATGGTTCGATTACTGCAAGTCCAACAGGTGGAACAGGTACTTATATAAATTATGCATGGAACACGACCCCACCACAATCAACACCTACTGCTACTGGCATTCCAACAGGTACTTATACTGTTACCATAACAGATAGTAATAATTGTACAGCCCAAGCAAGTGGTTTCGTTGGTGATATTGGCGGAATTACAGTAAATGTAACTGGCACAAACGTTCTTTGTGCTGGTGGTACTAGCGGAACAGCAACGGCAACTGTTACAGGAGGAACTCCAAATTACACTTATAACTGGTCAACTGGATTTAATGAAACTACTGCTAATTTAACAAGCAATGTTTCGGGAATTGGTACAGGAAATGTCTCTGTTCAAGTTACAGATAATTTTGGTTGTACTGCTAGCGATAACATTACAATAACTCAACCATTACCTATCACAATAAACTTAGTTAGTACTGTTCCTACAACTTGCTTTGGAGATTGTGATGGCGAAGCTCAAATAAGCGTAAATGGAGGCACAGGACCATATAACTATTTATGGTCAAGCGGTTCAAATCCAAATTCAACCTTAAATCTAAACCTTTGTGGAGGCAATCATTCTGTTCAAGTTACAGATAATAACTCATGTGTTGAAACATTAAACTTCAATATTGTAGAAGCAGCAGAATTATTACTAAATATTTCTACAACAACTGCAAATTGTGGAATGCCAACTGGCTCAGCAACTGCCACTCCAATTGGAGGTACTCCTCCTTTCTTATGGTCATGGTCGGCCGGAGGATCAACCTCAAGTATGACAAACACAGGTTTAACATCTACGGGTAATCCGTATCTTGTAATCGTAACAGATGCCCATGGATGCAGTCAAACAGGTTCGGCAAGCATTGTTGATGTTCCTGGACCTACTGCAGTTATATCAGCACAAGGAGATGTTGGCTGTAACGGAGACAATGATGGTTGGGCAACTGTTTCGGCAGCTTCTGGAACTCCACCATACTCATACACTTGGAGTACCACACCTTTACAAACCAACGCAACTGCTACAAATCTTGCACCAGGTACATACTATGTTACGGTTGAGGATATAGTTGGTTGTTCTACGGTAGCAAGTGCTATAATCGGACAACCAGCCTCATTAAATTTAAGTATTGTGGCTCCTCCTGTAAATTGCTATGGAGGTACTAATGGTAATGCTTTTGCCAATGTTAGCGGAGGAACTAGTCCGTTTACATTTATGTGGAGCGATTTACAAATCACACAAACTGCAACCAACCTAAGCGCAGGAACATATTCGGTTACAGCAACAGATGATAATGGTTGCAGCATAAGTGCTAATACAACGATAATTCAAGGAACACCAATTGTTGCATCTGCCACCATTACGCCATCAAACTGTGGACAATCTGATGGGGCGATAGATCTTACCGTAAGTGGAGGATCTCAACCATATACCTACCTATGGAGTGGTTCCGAATTAACCCAAGATATTTTTAACATACCAGCAGGTAGCTATACTGTAACAATTACAGATAACAAAGGCTGCCAAATAATTGTATCATACCCAATAAGTGATATTAATGGACCTGTTGCGACAATCTCAAATAGTAACGATATTACCTGTAACGGAACTTGTAATGGAACTGCAACAGTAAGTTTATCGGGTGGTAGCGGTCTATATCAGTACAACTGGAATTCGGTACCCACACAAACTACTGCAACAGCAACTAATTTATGTGCTGGTAACTACAGCGTTGTTGTTACTGATTTAAATACTGGCTGTGCTGCAACTACGGGCGTAAACCTTACAGAGCCAAATATACTTAATGTAATTGAAGTTATTAATAATGCAAGCTGTCAAAACACATGTAACGGCAGTATTGACATCACAGCTTTTGGAGGAACTTCGCCCTACACTTACACTTGGGCAGGCATAGGCGTAACACCATCTACCGAAGATCAATCAGGACTTTGTGACGGCAACTATTCTGTTGTTATTTTAGATGCTAATAACTGTTATGCTACTAGAGATTACACAATTACCGAACCCACTTTTATTACTGTTCCTATAACTAGTTCTGCAACATCATGCAATGGCAATTGTACTGGAACAGCAACAGCAGCACCTTTTGGTGGCACGCCTCCGTATTTTTACTTATGGAGTGGCACAGGCCAATCAACAGCAACCGCAACAGGTCTATGTACCGGAACGCATACAGTAATGGTTACTGACAATAATGGTTGTACTGCATCAAATTCAATTGACGTTTCTTCTCCTACACAAATGTTTTTTGCAGATATAACAATAAATGATGCTCAATGTAACGGAAGTACTAATGCAAGTGTAAGTATTACAATTACTGGCGGAACACCCCCTTACGATTATGTATGGGATAATGGACAAGTTATTTCAAATCCAATTGGACTTGCTCCAGGACAACATTGTGTAACAGTATTGGACAATAATGGCTGTACTATTGACACATGTATTTTGGTTGGTGTCCCTCCTGTATTAGATGTTACATTAAATGCTACCAACGAAATGTGTCATGGTGCATGTGATGGAACAATTACCGCAATGCCATCAGGAGGCACAGGTACATATTCATACTTATGGTCAAACAATGAAGTAACACCAACAATATTTAACCTATGTGCTGGCATATATAACTTGACACTTACTGATTCTAATGGTTGTGAAACATATTCATCAACAAGCATTAACAGTCCAGCAATATTAGGAATAAATGTACAAAACATTACCGAACCTGTTTGTGGTAGCTCTGATGGCTCAATTTCTGTTGGAGCAACAGGTGGCACCTCTCCTTTTGATTATGCTTGGTCTCCTGTATCAGGCACATCAAGTACTTTAAGCAATCTCCAATCAGGAAGCTATACTGTTATTATTACCGATGCACATAATTGTAGTGTTAGCCAAACAATCGGCTTAAGTGATATCAATGGTCCTCAAATAACCAATATTATAGTCTCTAATGTAAACTGTAACGGAAATTCAAGTGGTACGGCTGAAGTTATTTTTACAAGCACAACCACCAATAATTCTATATTATGGAATAATGGACAACCGACAGCTTTAGCAATTAACCTTGCACAGGGAAACTATACAGTAACAGTTACCGATGATCACGGATGCTCAGCAGTTGGAAGTACAAGTATAATTGAACCCACTCCACTAATAGTTTCGATAGCAAATTATACTAATGTAAGCTGTGCTGGCTTCTGCAATGGAACCGCAACCGCTCTTGTTACGGGTGGGACAAGCCCTTATACCTATTCTTGGTCGAGTGGCTCTGGATTAGTTACAGCCAATAATCTATGTGCAGGAGTTTATACTTTAAGCGTAACAGATGCCAATGGATGCCAAGCAACAACAAGCGTAACCATCTCGGAGCCAGCTCCTTTATCAATTACGGGCAATGTAGTAAACACTCTTTGTAATTCGGGTAGCGATGGTATGATAAGTATTTATCCATCTGGAGGAACAGGAAACTACCTAATAAGTTGGCCACAAATTGGAGAAAACTCAGCAATTGTCGAAGGACTTACAGCTGCTGCTTATACGGTTGTTCTTTATGATGAAGAAGATGCTAGTTGCTTTATTACTGAAACCTTCATCGTAAATGAACCTGCCGCCATAAATGCAAGTTTTGTTACTGAAAATTCGACTTGTGGATTTGATAATGGAGTTGCTTATATAGACCAAATATTTGGAGGCACAGGAAGTTATACTTATCAATGGAACCCTGGCAATATGACAGGTGGGCATGTAGATAATTTAGCTCCTGGAACATACACGGTTACCATTACAGATGGGAACAGCTGTACAACGAGCAATAATATTACTGTCAATGCAACAAACTCACTAAATTTAGATAATGTGCTATTTAACGGAGTTACCTGTTTTGGCGACAACGATGGATTTGCACAAATATTTGTTTCTGGGGGAACTACCCCTTACATATACGACTGGAGACCAAATGTTACTGACGAGGCATTTTCAAACACATTAGATGCTGGAGTTTACAATGTTACGATTACGGATCAGGATGGTTGTGTTGTATTTGCTCAATTCCCAATTAGCAGCCCCGAAGAAGTGGTTGTATATCCAGAACCAGGACGCACAATTTGTATTGGTCAAGAAGCGATAGTTTCGGCTAGTGCGGCTGGCGGAGTTCCACCTTATACTCTATCTTGGGCAGGTTTAGGCAACGGAACATCTTACTTAGTAAGCCCTTCTACAACAACAGATTATCAAGTAATTGCCTACGATTCTCGAAATTGTGCATCTGAACCAGCAAGCGTTTCAATTGATGTATTACCACCATTATCGATAGTTGTAACAACTCCAAACGCAATATGCCAAGGACAAATATCTACTCTTTTAGCAAATGTTACGGGTGGAGATGGAAACTACGTATATGATTGGGGTAATGGCATAATAACGACAGAAAACACTCTTGCCATTAGTCCAATTACAAACACTGACTTTACAGTAATTGTTTCGGATGGTTGTACCACTCCTCATGACACCGCTTACGTTACAGCAGTAGTTTCACCATCGCCAGAGGTACATCTTAGCAGAAATCCTTACACAGGTTGTACTCCTTTATCTGTTACATTTGACAATAATACCGAAAATCTAACATACACATATTATTGGGAATTTGATGATGAAAACTCTGGAACAGATAATTTTTCTGACTTAAAACGACCTACACACATATTTAACGAAACTGGTCAGTATAATATACTTGCAATTGTAACAACACCTATGGGCTGTTCTGACAGTGCAAGTATATCATTAAGAATTTATGATAATCCGATAGCCAACTTTGTTGCATTTCCATGGTCAACTGGCTTATTTAACCCAGAGATTGACTTCCAAGACCAATCTATAAATGCTATTGCATGGGAATGGGAGTTTGGAGACGGCATAGTATCAGGAAATCAAAACCCAGTTCATGTTTATATGGCACAAGGCGAATTCCCTGTTACTCTCACCGTATATAGTCAAGAAGGATGTCTCGACACTATTACAAAAACTATAGAAATTATCGATGACCATAGAATCTATTTCCCAACAGCAATCAATTTGCGTAGTCCAGGAAATGACGAATTCTATCCTATTGGTGTTGGGGTTGATGAAGAAAACTACCAAATGACTATTTATAATCGCTGGGGTGAAATGATATTTACAACTAAAGACTGGAATACTCACTGGAAAGGTCGCTATAATTTAGATAAAGGCGATTACGTTCCTCAAGGTGTTTACTCGTATGTTGTAACATTAAGAGATAAATATGGCAAGGATTATACTTATGCTGGGACTGTAACCGTCTTTAAATAGTGTTTCTAAAAACAATATTAAACAAAAAGAGGCTGCTAATTAGCAGCCTCTTTTGTAATTAAATATTTTAAATATGCTTAATTCCACTAATCAATTATAAAATTATCACTTCTGGCTCAAGTATTAATCCAAATTTTTCTTGCACCCTTGCTTGAATAATATCTGCAAGCTCTTTAATATCTTGACCTTTTGCTTGCCCCGATTTATTAACTAAAACAAGTGCCTGATTTTCATGAACCGCTGCACCTTTATGCTCAAAACCTTTAAAACCACAAACATCAATTAACCAACCTGCAGCTATTTTGTAATTTCCATTATTTAAATCATAATATCTTAAATCAGGAAATTCTATTCGTAATATATCAAATTGGGCTTTGCCAATTATAGGATTCTTAAAAAATGAGCCAGCATTACCTATAATATCAGGATCTGGTAATTTTTTATTGCGGATCTTTATTACAGCTTCACGAATAAATGTTGGTGTAACAACCTCACTATCAGCAATATAATCTTTAATATCAGCATAATTAGTGTTACAGTCTGGTTTCTTTTTTAATTTAAAATCAACAGCAACAACTATCGCTTTATTCTTTAACTGATTTTTAAATATACTATTGCGATACGAAAATTCGCAATCTTCCCCAGTTATAGTTTTTACTACAAACTCCTCAAGACAAATATATTTAATCTTATCAACAAAATCACCAACTTCAACTCCATAAGCACCAATGTTTTGAACAACGCTTGCTCCTACAGAACCTGGAATTAAAGATAGATTTTCAAGTCCATAAGCTTTCATATTTAACGTTTCTTCAACAAAATCGTCCCATTCTAAACCTGCCTCAGATTGAATAATATAATGAGTATCCGTCTCATTCAAAATTCCAATACTTTTTGTTTCGGGATGGATTACAGTTCCATCAAAATCTTTTGTAAAAAGTATATTGCTTCCCTCTCCTGTTACAATGAATTTTTGCTTAAAAATATCTTTATTTTCATTTACAAATAATACAAACTCATAGAGATTATCAAAACTTATAAATCTGTCAGCATTAACATCTATTTTAAAAGTATTAAGAGATTTAAGACAATAATTAGGAATATCTTTCATTGTAATGTAATTTGATACAAAAATAAATAAATATTATCTTTGAAAAAAATATAAGATGCCAAATAAGAAAATTATAGTTAGCGTATCCAATGATCTCAGTAACGACCAACGTGTACATAGGATATGTAGCAGTTTAACAAATTTTGGCTACGACGTTGTACTTTGCGGACGAAAACTCAAAAACAGCCCTGCAATAGACCGACAATACAAAACAAAAAGGTTCAGACTTCTATTTAACAAAGGCTTTATGTTTTACGCATGCCTCAACGCCCGACTGCTATGCTACTATATTTTTAACAAAGCAAATTTTATTTTGGCAAACGATTTAGACTGTCTTGCATCTGCTGGAATAGCTTCAAAATTAAAAAAAGTCAAACTAATTTATGATTCTCATGAGCTTTTTACTGAAGTTCCTGAATTAGAAAACAAATTACGCACAAAGAAAATTTGGTTAAAGATTGAAAAAAAGTTCATAAAGCGAGCAAGTGCTTCATATACTGTATGCCAACCAATTGCTGATTATTACAACAAACTATACAAGATCAAAATGCAGGTAATCAGAAACTTACCACAATTACGCACATTTCCCAATGATTATGAAACACGTCCAAAATTGCTGATTTATCAAGGAGCCTTAAATAAAGAACGAGGAATCGAAATCATGATACAAATAATGCAATACATACCTGATTATCAACTCATTATTGCCGGCAAGGGCGACCTCGAAAAAGAATTAAAACAGCTTACTGACAAACTTAATGTAAGTAATAAAGTGCAATTTACGGGCAATTTAGAATTTGATGCTTTATACAATCTCACAAAAACTGCACGCTTAGGCTTTTCATTAGAACAAGGCAAAAGCTTGAATTACAAATACAGTTTACCAAATAAAATATTTGATTATATTCAAGCAGGCGTACCCGTTATTTGCTCTGACTTACCCGAAATGAGCAAAATTATAAAAAAATACGATTGCGGAATAAATACTAAAATTTCTAATGTTGAAGAATTAGCTGAATACTTAAAATCACTTTTGGTAGATAATACTCAACTAAATAAATTTCACCAAAACTGCAAAAACGCAGCACAAGAGTTAAATTGGGAAAATGAAGAAAAAAAATTGAGAGAGATTATTACAGTGTTAGATTAATCCAAAGATTTTCCCCCGCCACAACAACCACTCTTAATGCCACAAGCTTGTCTTTCGTCGTGCGAGGCACAAGTAATATTGCGTTTTGCCATTTCTTTATTGCCACTAATAGAGGTTGTAGGGAATTTCTTTTTCTTTCCAAAAAATATTCCTATTCCCAATCCTAGCACAACAATTACTAAAATTATTAAAGCTAGTATTAAAAGTTTAAGAGTTTCCATTTCACAAAAATAACAATAATTATAAGCAAATGTTTAGCCCTCGGTTTTTTTACCAAAGAATCTGATTATCAGCCAAACAGTTCCAATCATCGCCGGAAAAACGATAAAAGCACTTACACCGTAGGCAATAGGTAAAGTACCCATAATCAGTGCCACAAGTGCCACTGTAATTGCATAAGGTAACTGCGTTTTTACGTGCTGTATATGATTACAAGAAGATGCTAAAGAGCTAAGAATAGTAGTATCTGATATTGGCGAACAATGATCACCAAACACCGAACCTGCTATTACAGTTGAGACAACATGAGCAAAAATACCGATTGACTCTTCATAAGGTAATCCTGCCTGCTCGCACAACAGCCATGTGGTTGGCAAAATAAGCGGATACATAATCGCCATTGTACCCCACGACGAACCAGTGCTAAAAGCAACTAAACCAGACACAAGAAAAGTAATAAATGGCAAAAATTGGGGAGTCATATTAGTTGAACTAATAGAAAGTGTAATAAAGTCGGCTGTGCGCAAATCGCCAATAAGTCTAGCCAACGACCAAGCAAGAGTTAAAATCATTACTGCTGTTAGCATAGATTTAAAACCTGCAATCATTCCCTCTGCTGCTTCCTTTAATTTAAGTAAGTTCTGCGTTAAACTAAGCCCAATAGCAACAAGAAGTCCACTAAGCGATGCCCAGATTAAAGATTTATATGAGTCAGAATTTCCAATAATTCCCGAAATTTTTGTTAGTGTCCCTAAAGATTCATCATTCCATATATTACTATCCCAACCAGTATAAATTAACCCAGTAATTGTTCCAAACACAATCACAGCTATAGGTATAATTGCATTTAAGACCCTAGGTTTAATTTTCTTTTCACTTTCAAAATCTTTTAAATCGTGTTCAATTTTCTTTTCGAGACTTGCAACATTTACTCCTTTACTTCTCGCACGTTTTTCACTATGATACATTGGACCAAAATCTCTACGTGACCAAATCAATAAGAACACGAAAATTAGTGCAAGTATAGGATAAAACGAATATTTTAAACTCGCAAAGAAAATATTATATGCACTTTCGTCTATTTGCAATTTTACGAGAGTTGACTGTATATAACTTAACTCAGCCCCTATCCAAGTAGTAACAAATGCAATTGATGCTACTGGAGCGGCTGTACTATCCACAATATAAGCAAGTTTTTCGCGTGAAATTCGCAATTTGTCAGTTACAGGACGCATAGTATTACCAACGACTAAGGTATTTGCATAATCATCAAAAAACACCAAAAGTCCCAAAAACCAAGTAACTAATTGTCCCGAACGAGCAGTTTTTGCATACTTAGACAGAACGTTTATAACTCCTTGCATACCACCATTTTTAGTAATAATATGCACCGTTCCGCCGATAAGCATTGAAAATATAATTATCGAAATATGAGTTGGTTCAGAGAGAGCTTCGATTACATACTTATCTACAATTGAAAAAATAGCTTTAAAAAAAGCACTAAATACACTGACACCAGAATACAAGTAAATAATAAATGTACCACTAAACAATCCCAAAAACAAAGCCGAAAAGACCTCTTTAAAAAGTAATGCACATAATATAGCTATCAAAGGAGGTAATATCGAAAACCACAAGGGGATTGGATTTACTTCTTTTATCACTTCAACATTACCACATTTTATGCTTAAAACACTAGCTTTTTCAAAATTATAGTTAAAAACCGCTAATCCATCAGTAAAATAAATGTCAATTTTTTCATCATTTACATAAACAGACGAAAAGCAATTTGTTGGAATAGCATTACCCAAACTATCAAAAGTTGACAATCTAATTTTAGCCTCCATACCTTTAACAACGGCAAATTCGGGTTCTATTTTAATCTCATGTAATCTATTAAATGCAAAAGAATTAGTTGCGTATAAAACAATAATACACAGCAGTAAAAATATTTTGTTGAGTGAACTCATCAATTCTCTATCCAGGCTTTTAACTCTTCCTGCGAAGGATTGGTTAGCCCCAACTTATTTTTTTTATTATATCCACAAATTGTTTGATGCAGCTTGTTAGGATTTGCTTCTTTTAAGGCTTTAACCGAGTGAATTCCAGTTTTCACCAATACTTTTGCCCAATCCTCTTCAATACCAATTTTCACAAAAACACTTTCGTCAATTTCTTCAATTTTTTTCTCAGGTCTCATTTGTGGAAAGAAGAGTACATCTTGTATAGATGCATTATCAGTCATAACCATTGTCAATCTGTCGATACCAATTCCCATACCAGAGTTTGGCGGCATACCATATTCGAGAGCTCTCAAAAAGTCCTTATCAATAAACATTGCTTCATCATCACCTTTTGCAGACAAACTCATTTGCTCTTCAAACCTTTCTCGTTGATCAATAGGGTCGTTAAGCTCCGAATAAGCATTTGCAAGCTCTTTACCATTAACAAAAAGTTCAAAACGCTCAGTTAGTCCTTCAGTTTTGCGATGCTTTTTGGTTAAGGGCGACATTTCAATAGGATAATCAGTTATAAACGTTGGTTGGATAAAATTACTTTCACATTTCTCGCCAAATATCTCATCAATCATTTTACCCTTCCCCATTGTTTTATCAGTCTCTATTCCAAGCTCCTGACAAATCTGACGAAGCTCGTCTTCCGATTTCCCACTTATATCATATCCCGTATATTTTTCAATCGCCTCGTACATAGGCACACGTTTATATGGGCGTTTAAAGTCAATTTCTTTATTACCAAGTTTAAGTGTAGTTTTGTTGTGCAATGCCAATGCCACACGTTCTACCATTTCTTCGGTAAAATTCATCATCCATTTATAATCCTTATAGGCAACGTATATTTCAAGCACTGTAAACTCGGGATTATGGGTACGATCCATACCTTCGTTCCGAAAGTCTTTTGCAAATTCGTAAACACCATCAAAACCACCCACAATTAAACGTTTAAGGTACAATTCGTTTGCAATTCGGAGATAAAGAGGAATATTTAGAGCATTATGATGAGTGATAAACGGACGAGCCGCAGCACCTCCAGCTATTGGTTGTAAAATCGGAGTTTCAACTTCGAGATAACCTTGTTCATTAAAGAACTCCCGCATAGTATTTATGATCTTTGCTCTTTTTATAAAAGTATCTTTAACTTGCGGATTTACTATCAAATCAACATAACGCTGTCTGTAACGCATTTCTGGATCAGTAAAAGCATCATACAGATGTCCGTCTTTTTCTTTAACTATTGGTAAAGGACGTAACGACTTTGATAAAACAGTAAATTCAGTTACATGAACCGAAATCTCACCTACTTGAGTACGAAACGCATAACCTTTAACACCAATAATATCACCAATATCCAATAATTTCTTAAAAACGACATTGTACATGGTTTTATCTTCTTCAGGACAAATATCATCACGTTTAAAATAAACTTGAATTCGTCCCTTACTATCTTGTAGCTCAGCAAATGAGGCATTACCCATAATACGACGCGACATAATCCTTCCCGAAATACAAACAGCCTTTAATTTTTCAGGCATATTTTCATCGTTAAATTGTGCTAAGATATCAGTTGAGTAAATATTTACTGGATACTCTGCTGCTGGATACGCATCAATACCTAACTCATTTAATTTAGCTAATGCTTCGCGGCGTAATATTTCCTGTTCACTTAATCCTGTATGATCCATAAAATCAGTTTTTTTTTGCAAATATAAGATATAAGAGTGAAATAATGCACTTTTAAGGAACGAAAAACACATTAGCTCAAAATCTCATCTTTTCCAACTCAACTCAACAAAACACAAATCATTTTGTAGAACTAAAATACTAATTAAATATTAAGTTTTCGCAAGTAATGAAAAAAAACATGTGAAATAACATATATTTTTGCTAATATTGTGAAAATGAAACAATATAAATCACATGATAGAGAAACGTTGGTTAATTAAAGAAGCAGCAGATATTGGGAAGGTTGAAAAGCTATCATCTTTATTAAATATTGACAAAAAAATTGGAAATTTATTAGTACAGCGTGGCATTGAGACGTACGACGAGGCCCGAGTTTTTTTTAGACCCGAATTAAATGATTTGCACGATCCTTTTTTAATGAAAGACATGGACAAGGCAGTCGCTCGTCTTATTAAAGCCATTGAAACTAACGAGCACATCCTAATTTATGGAGATTATGACGTTGATGGCACAACAGCAGTTGCCGTAGTCTATAATTATCTTAAAAACTTTCACGATAAACTATGGTTTTATGTTCCTGATAGGTATAACGAAGGTTATGGAATTTCATTTCAAGGTATTGATTATGCAAAGGACAACAATTGTAGTCTTGTAATTGCGGTTGATTGCGGAATAAAGGCAATTGAAAAAACCAAATATGCAAACGAAAAAGAGATAGATTTAATAATCTGTGATCACCATAATCCTGGAGCAATCCTACCCGAAGCTTTTGCAATACTTGATCCAAAAAGAACAGACTGCGACTATCCTTACAAAGAACTTTCGGGAGCAGGAGTAGCATTTAAACTAATGCAGGCACTTTGTCAAACCAAGCAAGCACCTCCCGAAGTATTATATAAAAATCTCGATCTTGTTGTCGTAAGCATAGGTTCTGATATTGTGCCACTTACAGGAGAAAACCGAATATTATCATATTTTGGTCTGCAACAACTAAACAATGATCCATGTCCAGGACTAAAAAGCATAATTACCATAACTGGGCTAACCGATAAAGAAATTCAAGTAAATGACATTGTTTTTAAAATAGGACCTCGCATAAATGCAGCAGGAAGGATGGAGTCTGGCAAAACCGCAGTTGAGTTATTGATAACCGAAAACGATAAATTTGCCGAAAAGACAGGCTTAGAAATAAATATAATCAACACCAGCCGAAAAGAACTTGACCACGACATTACAGACCAAGCTTTAGAAATGGTTGCATCAAACGAAATATCAAAAAATGCTTACACCACAGTGGTTTATTCCGAAGATTGGCATAAAGGTGTAATTGGTATTGTTGCATCTAGACTTACCGAGACTTACTATCGCCCTACTGTGGTTCTCACAAAAAGTAAAGACATGATAACAGGCTCGGCAAGGTCAGTACCTGGATACAATTTGTACAACGCTATCGAATCGTGCAGCGACCTTTTAGAAAATTTTGGAGGACACATGTATGCAGCAGGATTAACACTAAAAATAGAAAATCTGGAGCCTTTTAAACAAAGATTTGAGGACTATGTAAAACAAACAATTACCGAAGCCCAGAGAATACCAGTAATTAATGCTGATATGCAAATAGAAATAAAGGATATTACACCAAAATTCTATCGATTGCTCAAACAATTTGCACCTTTTGGTCCAGGAAACATGACACCAACGTTTGTATCAATTGGAGTTTACGACAACGGCAGTGTAAAGCAAGTTGGAAAAAACTCTGACCACATTAAGTTAAAAATAATTCAACATCTTGGAGATAACCGTTGCATAGATGGTATTGGCTTCAATTTTGGACATTTTTTTGAATATATAAAAGAATACAAAGCCTTTGACCTTTGTTATCAAATCTTCGAAAACCACTTTATGAATCAAACATTTTTACAAATCCTGATAAAAGACATCCATAGCTTAAATCAATCAAAAATATATAGTACAGAAAATAACGAATAGGAGTCTGCAAAGACACTTAGGGATTGTTAACTAATTTAGTTTTCATAATTAATGAAACTATTATGTTTTGTTCGAGACGCAAAATTAAGCAATATCAAATTGGCATTATTAATTTATCAATACCCTGCAATCTGTACACGTGAGAAGAACTAATACGAATTTATTAAGACCATTTAGCATATAATTAAACCCATAATTATTAAACACTCACATACACATTTAAAATAAACTCATTACATTTAAACAAAATATTGGCTAAATAGAGCAACCTTTTATGATATACTTACGTTTAATTGAAGAATGAATATGTATTACTAACCAAATTATAATTAAATATGGAAAAGAGTATATTAGTGCCCCACGATTTCACTCAAGTTGGCGACTATGCCATGGAGCATGCGTATATGGTGGGCAAAGCTGCACATAGTCCAATTCATTTAATCCACATTGTTAAAAACAAATCTCAAATTGAAAGTGCAAAGCAAAAACTACAAGAAATTGCCGATATTTTTAAACAAGATAAAGACGTTGAAATAGTATGTGAAGTAAGAACTGGGAATCTTTTTAAAGAGATATACGCCTATGGACTTGAAGTGGATGCATACCTCGGAGTTATGGGTACGCATGGGATAAAAAACATCAAAAAAGCTATGAAAGTAGTTAAGAAATTTGTTAAAATCCCTTTTATACTTGTTCAAAATCCAGTTGTTTTTGGTGAGTATGACCGAATCGTAATACCACTCGACCACGATAAAAATGCAAGAATTAAAACATTATGGGTCAGATACATAAACAATATTTTTGAAAGTAAAGTATTCATCATTTCTTATAATATTGGAGACGAATTTAAAGCAAAAGTCATAAAGAACAATATTTTATTTGCACAAAACCAATTCGACAAAAACCTGATTGACTACGAAATAAAAGTCTTAGATACACCCAAAAATTTTGCTGACTCAATATATACTTATGCAAATGATGTGGAAAGCGACTTAATATTGGTTATGACAAATAAATACAGATCTTATGTAAAAGCTTTAAAGAAAACAGAAAACTTAGAACTGTACAAAAAAATTCCAATTATGTGTGTTAATAAACGCACAGATATTATTAAACTTGGCGGTTTTGGTTAAGATTTACCTCGCCAATTGAGAGTTTCTTTAAGCTTATTTTATGCAATCGTATATTAGTAATTAATTGCTTAACAGCATTTGTTAAATCAGCATAAAGATTTTCTGAATAAAGATACAAAACATCATTTTCTAATTTTAAATGATGTTTTTCTTTTTCATCTAATCCAAAATTTAGAGAGACATTACCCGAGGGGATAAATGTATGAGTTAAGCAAGCCCTTAACTGAATATAAAGAGCGTTGTTTTTATTGATTTCTGCATATTTTGCTGGAAACAACTTGTAAATAGCAAGCGAAAAACGAGAGGCAGACTGCTGCTTTGCTCTAATGGGCTTTTTATCAAGATACGAGCCTAAAATTTCGATTGCTTGCCCCATCAACATAAAACCAAATACCGAATCGTGTGAGTCCAAAACTTTACTTATTGGAATAAGTAAATTATTCTCAAGAAATTGAATGTGTTCTTCTGGAGTATTGATAATCATAACTAAAATTTATAACGAAACTGCACTTTTATATCAGTACGATTTCTCCCCTCAATAGCATCGAGACCAGTACCAAGACCATCTTTATCATTATAAAAAGTATTAGCAATTTTTACCCAAAAATCAAGATTATTAAAAACCGAATACTTAACAATCAAAGCAAGTCGTGTACCTTTACTGTAATAGGCGGGCACCGAAAAAGCATATAAAACATCAGATTCATAAGCATATATTCGGGTATTCCATGTATCTGTTTCAAAAATCGCAATTCGACCAGTAAAAACGAAAGGTATTTTTTCGGGTTTAACCTGCACATCCTGATACACCATATAACCCCACTCCTGCTCACCATTAAAACTATAAGAAGCTATCTCAACGCGATTTTTTAGCTTAAGAATATCACTTGGAGAGTAATTAATCTGATATCGATATTTTGCTGACACATAAGAATCTAAAGGTCTTATTCCATATTCAACATCAGTGTTGTTTTTTTGCTTAGTCTCATACTTTAATCTAAAATACATATCAAGTTTTCGGTTCGGATAATGTGATACTTGCATTAGATATTCATTTCCTGTTGATGGTCCAGCAACTCCGTATCGTAACCACGGATATTTCCACGTATCAAAATATGCTTCGATTTTCCAATATTTACGAGGAAATACTTGAAATCCGATAAACAAACCCGATTCGTTATAAGGTTTATTACCTTCGGAAAACGGCTGTGCATAAATATTTTGGTAATCAGGGCTATAATATCTATAAATCATTGACATTTTAAATTCAGGAACCAAATCTAAAACTGCACCGTTAATAGTTGCATATCCCATGTTTGGACTTATTGATGTTTCGCCAAAGAAATTAACCTTAGGGATTGTTACCATATAATCTATTCCAAAATTAGCATTAGAGTATCCACTAAAATCGAAATATCGATACGCTTGATCGTTTGGTTTTAGAGAATCTGAAAAGCTATAATAAATACCAGTTGCACCAATACGGAAATGCTCCCCTCTCCAATTTAAGTTCCCTCCCGACACAAACTCTTTAATCGTTTTACGTTTAGCAATTTCGGAAGGCGTACGATGGTAACCAGTTTCTAAAAAACTTGAGATATAATGCTCCTCACTATCGTAAGCTGAATCGGAGACTGCGGAGACACTGCCGTCAATTGATTTGTAAGATACAAATTCGGTAAATTCAAAATTACCAAGCCCTATAGTTACTGCCTGTCCACGCATAAAAGCAGATTCGTTTACCGAACTGTATTTATTAACCCCACGAGCTTTCTTTATAACATTTGTAGTACTCGAAGTTTTTCCAAAACTCATACCCGACCACATAGTTAATCCTTGACCAAATTGAGTAATATAATCCCCTACAATAATTTTTTTAAATACTCCTAAATCATTAATTTGGAAATGCCCCGAATAAAAATCAAATCCATATTTTTGAGCTCCTTTAAAAAACTGCTCGCCATCATCTTTTTCGGCAGTAATACCATAATAAAGTTTATCCTTATATTGATAATTATATCTTAAATATAGTTTATCAGGACTACCTAAATACCTTGATTTATCAGGATTTATTGCCAATATACTATCATCAACAGGCAAATAACCTGCTTTTTCTTGAAACAATCTCTGATAACGGCCAATCATTGAGTGTCTGCCATAAGAAAACATATTTCCGATATTTGTTTTTTTCTTTTGACTAAGATCACTAACTTCGACAAATGGCAATAAATATTTAAGAGTAAGCGGATCGATACCATCAACGTATTGTAATTCATAAATAGTTTTATACGCTCCAAATTTTTGACGATATTTAACGAGTGAATAAATCTGGAATTCCGTTAAGAAGATTATTCGTTCAAAATCTTGTTCAGTTGCAGCATTAAGGTCTAATGGAGAATAGTAAAGATTTTCTAAATTGCTAAACAGAGTTGTATAATCAAGTTCTGCATCTACCGAGGCCGCAATTTGTTCAATAATCTCATCAAAATCCATAGCACTTTCCTCTTGTGCCTCAACTGATGCGGCAATTATTAGACTAAACAATATGATTATCAATAATTTAGAATGCATAGCTAATAGAAATTTTAGGTGTAGATCCCAATACTTCGTGGTAAGCATAAGCCAGATCAAAACTTATGTCTCCAGTATTGTAACCAAGTCCAAAAGTATATTCTACTGGTGCTACTGCAACTCCAGTGCGAAACGAAAATTGGTTATTAATTGTATATTCTATTCCTGTTCTAAGGATAGGCACATATCCGTTTATTGCTTTAGAGGTTTCGACTGCTATAAGTAAAGATTTGCTAAACAGATACGAAAATCCAAGTTTAAAAGCTATTGGCATTTTTAAATCAGAGTCCTCAAAATACGAAAAATTTAGTGGGTTAAACACATGTACCCCAATAGCAAAGTTTTCGTTGGGGCGTGAAAGCAAACCAATTTCAAAATTAATTGCATTTAGATTGCCGTAATTACCACTTTGCCTGACAGAAAAATAATCTATCATCACTCCCATAGAAAATTTTTGAAATAGCTGTTGCGAAAAGCCCAATGAAAATTTGTTTGACTGAAAAAGGCTATATCCAAAATTTGTAATTCCAAATCCCACATTACCACCCAGCAAAGGAGCAGTAAAGGCCAAAGCACCGTAACCAGTTTCTTTTAGCAACCATCTATTTTCATAAAAAATGCCAGCCACAGGACGGTCTATTCCTGACATCGCAGCGGGATTATTAAATACCGCCCAATTATCCGAAAGCGTAAGTCCAGCATTTGCCATTCCGCCAGAACGAGCACCAGCAACAGAAAATTCGGTTTGTGCCGCAACCTGCATCGCTAAAACGATTAAGAATATTGTAAAAATATAGTTTTTCATCATAATATGCTTATTTGCTAACTAAGGACTCGATATTCGAATTTTTGTTCTTCGAGGTCTTTATTGGCTTTAACAATTTTTTGTTTAAGGTTTGATTTGAATTCACCAAGTTTAGCAGCAAGATTATCATCTCCTGTTGCTATTATTTGTGCAGCCAAAATAGCTGCATTTTGAGCTCCATTAATTGCCACAGTAGCAACGGGAATACCTGGAGGCATTTGCACAATTGCCAATAGGGCATCCATTCCGTCGAGACTTGCACTAATAGGAACACCAATAACAGGAATTGTAGTCATTGCCGCAATAACACCACACAAGTGAGCCGCCATTCCGGCACCAGCAATAATAACCTTAACACCTCTATCTGCCGCACTCTTTGCAAACTTTTCGACAGCTTCGGGAGTTCTATGAGCCGAC
Source organism: uncultured Bacteroidales bacterium (assembly GCA_964397745.1). Taxonomy (GTDB): domain Bacteria; phylum Bacteroidota; class Bacteroidia; order Bacteroidales; family ML635J-15; genus Bact-19. The sequence goes on from CAYNKH010000028.1 coordinate 19,442, forward strand.
AACGCATTTATCTCAAAAGGTATTTGTAACTCATTCAACTGATTTGCAGCTTTTTTCATAACTTCCCAATCCGAAGTAGAACCCATAATAATACTAACTTGTGCTTTCATATAAACCAATTTTTTATTATATTCTGTAAAAATACACAACAAAAACTTAAAACCCTTAGTTTTTTCTTTTTTTTAAATATTTTTTTATTCCTTTGATGACAATTAATTGTTTTTTGCCTAAATGTACAAAACTATGCAGCAAAATTAAAGTGTCAAAATTAAAAATACTAAAATTATGGATAAAATCAGGGTTCACGACAAAAACTTTAAATTATTTATCTCAAACGAGGAAATAGAGAATAAAATTAAAATTCTTGCAAATAATATTAGCGAAGATTTAAAAGGTAAAAACCCTTTGTTTTTGGGTATCCTAAATGGGTCGTTTATGTTTGCAGGTGAATTATTTAAAAACCTTGATATTGACTGTGGAATTTCGTTCTTAAAACTAGCCTCTTATGAGGGTACATCAAGCTCTGGAACAATAAAACGACTAATTGGTCTTAACGAAGACATAAAAGATAGAACAGTTGTAATTTTAGAAGACATTATCGACACAGGAATTACAATTGACCATATTGTTAAGCAACTAAAAGGATACGAACCTGCTGAAATTAAAATTGCTAGTTTACTTATAAAATCAGAAGTATATAATGATTTATATAAAATTGATTATTTTTGTTTCGATATTCCAAACGAGTTTATAGTTGGATATGGATTAGATTATAATGGATTTGGACGGAATTTAAAACATATTTATAAAATAAGCGATTAACTATGTTAAATATTGCATTATTTGGGCCTCCAGGGGCAGGAAAAGGCACACAGGCAAAAAAGCTTGCCGAAAAGTACAACCTCACTTATATATCTACAGGTGATATCCTAAGAAAAGAAATAGCTGAAGGCACAAGGCTTGGTTTACAGGCAAAATCAGTAATTGAGCAAGGCGGACTTGTGTGCGATGAAACTATTGTTCAAATAATTGAGAACAGTATAAATATGCATACTGATAGTAACGGAATTCTGTTTGACGGCTTTCCGCGTACTTATACGCAAGCATATATTATTGATGGATTACTGATTAAAATGAACACAAAGCTGTCATGCCTGCTAAGTTTAGAAGTCCCTCGCAAAGAACTTATTGGCCGCATGATGCTGAGAGCACAAAAAGAAAACAGATCAGATGACAAAAAAGAAATTATCGAAAACAGGTTACGAGAATATGATAACAAAACTCTTCCAGTAATTGATTTCTACAATGCTCAGCAAAAATATTTCCCAGTTGATGGCGTAGGTTCAGTTGATGAAGTTTTTGATCGCCTTACCGATAATATTGAAGATATATTATCACAAACCTTACTAAATGTGGTCTTTTTTGGACCTCCAGGAGCAGGAAAAGGTACGCAAGCAAGACATATAGCAAAGAAATTTAATATGGTTTATGTTTCGACTGGCGAAATGATACGTGAAGAGGTAGCAAATCAAACCGAATTAGGTAAAATTGCCGAACCATATCTCAAAACAGGTGATATTGTTCCTGATGATATTGCTATTAGGCTTATTGAAAGAAAAATTGCTGAACACAAAAACATAAAAGGATTTATTTTTAAAGGATTTCCTTCGACCCTCGTACAGGCATATATATTAGGCGGATTATTAAGAAAATTAGATACATCGGTTTCTTTAGTTATTGAAATTAAAACTTCCACCTTACAATCTATAAAACGGCTTACAGCAAGGTCTCACACACCAAAAGCACGCTCATACGACATGGATACCGATACAATTATTCGCCGTTTGGAAGTTTTTGAAGAAAAAAGTGATAAAATTTACAACTTTTACAAACAACAAAATAAACTTTTTTCATTCAACGGCAATAAAGACACAAAAACTCTAGAAACCGAAATCTCTACACTAATCGAAAAAGCCTTCAAAGAAATCAGAAAATAATAAGGCTTAGAAAAGTGTAATTTAATGGTTGCAGGGAGTTTTAGATGCAGATTTGTGTGCGATTCTCTGTCAATATTCATATAGTATCTCTTCTCCTGAAACATGAAGAATTACTTTATTATTTCCCATTATTTGTAAATCAGATATATCAAAAGAAATTTCTTTAGTTGGAATGGCTTCACACTCTTCTTGATTATCAAGTGATAACCTCAATGTTCGTTGACATGGATAAGATTCAGCAATTTCTCCCGAATCAATTAATTTCACTATCCAAGTATTGCCATCACATCCACTCGCCCCAAATTTTATATTCAAACAGTTTCCTTATATCTCAATCTTGATTATTGTAAACGGATCATTAGGAGCATTTAGATATTCTGTTTCACTTATTATCACGTCTTGGTCGCATTCCGATTGATTGGCAAAAACTTGAAGGTAATCTATAAATATCTTCTCACATTGATTTTCAAAAATCTTAAAAGTTCCAGTTATATCTTTAGTACAATCTGGCCCTCTTTCAGAAAAAATTTCGACTTTATATGAATATATTCCAATCGGTAACTCTTTGGTAATATTGGATTCCTCACCACAATTTATAATGGTGTCTGTAGGCTTAGTTAAAGTCCCTATATTTTCATCATCTATATAAATTGTAACAGTCGAAAGGCAATTAGCAATATGATAATTAGCCCCAAAAGTTACAAATCCAGTTTTATCATTTTCTTCTTCATTACAAGAATTAAAAACTAAAATCCCAAAGAGAAGAATCAACATGTTTGTTAAAAATCTATTCTTTTTCATAATCATTTCTTTTGATACTCAAATATAGCAAATTAATACAATTATTTCAAATATATTTCAATTTGGTTAATTGAAAACACAAATTAAATAAGACTTTCAATTACGATAACAAATTATTTTTTGATATCCTAAAAAAACCGAAATATCACGAATAGTAAAACGAACTTTCAAAGAAATTAGAAAGTAATAAGGCTTAGGAATCCTCGCAGACGACTTGGTAGTATTGCAAGGCAGAACTGCGGCTGAATTACCAACTAAAACCTACATTACTCCTTTTCATATCTTAACCAAATGTTTAAACATCGTTAAAAACCTGTAGTTCGTAATAAAGTGCCATAATTTATAAAAGACTCACGTGATTTTGTGTCGTCATTCGGCAATATTCAAGCCACCCTTCGGCGTCGCTCAGGTTAAAATCGCTTCTCTAATCAAAGTGTCAATCCTTAAGGCAACGCACAGAGTATCCGGCCGCCCGGAGGTTGCTGTTCATGAAGGCATCGCTACTGTAGAAGTACAGGCGCTGCGAAAGGGTACCATCCACAGTACTTGACCAATAGTTGCCGTAGGAACCCACAGTGTGGAGCGAACCAACGCTGTTGCTGCGGAAGCCTGCCAAGGGTAACTGAAGCGGAGAGGCAAAAGCTCCTGCTGAATTATTGTTGCCCCAGCTTGTACGTTCGATATCCCATTCTGTTTCTGTGGGTAGGCGGTAACCACTTGGGCATGGGTTATTGGTACCGTTTACGCCTTGCCAAAGGTTATTATTTTGTGGGCTGAGCCAGTCGTAAGGGCTGCCTGATGCTAAAATAAAGTCGCCATGCCCAGGTGTGTTACTACTGCTTAATGTAGCAGTTGTACCAGATGTTCTTATTTGATGTCCGTCAGTACCACGCCCCCATTGGTACAGGTCGCCGTAAGCGGCGGCATCGGTACTACTTGTTGCAACTTGAGAAGCACCAAGGTTGCGGTCCATCCAGACTTCGCCGGTGGAGGGGTTATATACATCTGTTAAACCAACAGTAGTAATCCCAACTACAGTAGTCCATGTTGGTACACCTCCTACAACACTTAGCATTTGCCCTTCACCACCAGCGGCAACTGTTATCCATTCCGAACCGTTCCAATATTGCATTTCACCGGTTTGTGTGCCAGAGGGTACACTGGGGTCGGTTTCAGTGCTTAAAAATCCGCTTACATCAGGAATCTCGCTGCGAACTTGTGCGGTTGAATCGCCCAATGCCGTTTTAGTTGCCAAACTACTTATGTCTTGATCGCCAGTGTTTACTCCTGATAGATTACTTAAATTGGTAATGTCAGTTGCCGTAATATTAGATGCCTCACTACCTGTGTAAACTGGGTCTGTTTCGGAAGTTAAATAAGTTTGCAAGTCTGATATTTGACTTTCGCTTATTACAATACCTGTAGATTTATCCCATAAGGCAAATTGCGGATCTACTTCGCTTGTTAAGTAAGCCTGTAAATCTGAAATCTGAGTTTCTGTAATACTAATTCCTGTACTTTTATCCCATCCTGTATAAATTGGGTCTATTTCGGAAGTTAAATAAGTTTGCAAGTCTGAAATTTGACTTTCGTTTATTACAATACCTGTAGATTTATCCCATAAGGCAAATTGCGGATCTACTTCGCTTGTTAAGTAAGCCTGTAAATCTGAAATCTGAGTTTCTGTAATACTAATTCCTGTACTTTTATCCCATCCTGTATAAATTGGGTCTGTTTCTGTAATATTTTCAGCCGTTTTTGCATGTAAAGCATAGGGAATACTTAGCAACTGGCTTACGCCAGTAATAGTGTAGTTTGTTCCTCCATCAAGATCCGTTTCAGTTTTAATAAAATATGGTCCATTTGCCCAATCGATAACAGCGAAATCATCAGTTGTGTTTCCAGTCCCAATTTCGATACTAACTAATCCATTAGCATTAGTAGTAGGTGTTTGAGTTTCAACATAAACAGCAGTTCCTGTTTCAGAGTCTCGCAAAACACTTATTTGCATTCCTACTTGCGTATTAATTACTAAGGCATCGCTATTATTGCGAATTACTGCCTGATAGCTCATTTTTTCTGGTGTTTGAGCAAATACACTTACCGTTAATAATACGGCTAATAAAATTAAAAATAATCTTTTCATAGTTTTTTTCAAAAATTCGTTAGTACATGTGTTATTTATATTTGTTTGTTTATTTATTTATTGTATTAGGCACTTTGTAAATACAATATATTATGCTATTTTAGCGGAAT
>CAYNKH010000029.1:0-16984 GCA_964397745.1 uncultured Bacteroidales bacterium
CAAATATAGAAGAAATACCTTATATATACTTAGAGTTTTAATAAGCTAGGTTCAATATATTTTAGATTAAGCTTATTTTATTCTTTTTCTTATAAGTTTAATTACCTCAATTATTGCAGAAGCAATTATACCAATGAATAAGCCAAAAATGCCATAAATAACTAAATTCTTCTTTATACTCTTCTGTGAAATAAATATTAAATTATTATTAACCAAAGAGAAGGAGTGTAAAGATTTATATTCTTTCTCTAACTCCATTTTCCTATCGTAAATCTCAACCATTTCACTAAAAAGTCCTCCAACAGAAACCATTTGGCTATTGTTTTCATCATTCATATTTCTAAGAACAGCCTCCTGCATTTCATTCAAATCATCAATTTCTTGTTCTAAGACGTTAATATAAGTTTTAATTTCATTCTGTCTTTTAGTTAATTGTGATTTAAAGTAAGGAAGTTCATTAAAATAATACATAAATCCATCTTGAACCTCTTGTATATACTCCTTTGAATATAAGTTAAGAGTAATAATCACAGCATCAGTTAAGCTCGTATCTAAGTCAATTTCTCTGATAGTTTGTGCAACTTTATTATCAACATTAAGTTGTCTAGATACAGTATCGTACATTTCGTTACGGACATAATATTTAATTGGATCGGCAATTTCGTACACAATTGCTCTGTCAACATTAGGACTGGTTGCAATAAGATTAACTTTATAATGGTTTTTACCCAAATAAAACTCAAGAACTCCAATTAAAGCACTTAACAGAGTAATTACGACAATTATAATAATGTGTTTTTTGAAAAACAATACACTCTTAGCAATCAATCCAATAATATCAATTTCCTTATTTTCCGTCATATTAAATTTCTTTATCTATTTGATAATAATTTCTTTCACTAGCTGTTCGTGATATTAGTTCTCCAAGAAATCCTGTAAGGAACAATAAAGTTCCTAAAATCATTGCTGTTAAACCAATAAAAAACAATGGTATTTGTGTTAATCTCTCCATTAGTACACCATTTGAAACTGCAATTAGTTTTCTTATGCCAAGATAAATTGAAGCTCCAAACCCCAATAGAAACATTAAAGTTCCTAACACGCCAAACAAGTGCATAGGTCGTTTTCCGAATTTCGATATAAACATTACGGATAACAGATCAAGTGGTCCTCGAATAAATCTTTCGAGTCCAAATTTTGTTTTTCCGTATTTTCTTTCTTGATGTTGTACTACCTTCTCTCCTATTTTCTTAAATCCTGCCCATTTTGCTAACACAGGAATAAATCTGTGCATATCTCCATAAACTTCGATAGTTTTCACAACCAAACTTCGATATGCTTTAAGACCACAATTCATGTCGTGAAGCTTAATTCGTGTAATCTTACGAACTGTAAAATTATAGAATTTACTAGGAATGTTTTTTGAAAATAAAGGATCGTGTCTTACTTTTTTCCAACCCGAAACAAGATCGTAACCATCTTCAACTATCATTCTATAAAGCTCTGGAATCTCTTCTGGATTATCCTGCAGATCGGCATCCATAGTAATTACGACATCACCTTTTGTTGCTTGGAAACCAACCTGTAAAGCAGCAGCTTTTCCATAATTTCGCCTAAACATTATACCATGAATAGTGTCGTATTTCTTTTTTAACTCCTCGATTACATTCCACGAATTATCAATACTGCCATCATCAATCAAGATGATCTCATGCGAAAATTTGTGCTCAATCATCACACGAGTAATCCATTCTACCAATTCTGGAAGAGATTCTTCTTCGTTATATAGTGGTATTACAATAGAAATATCCATTTATTCTTCTGCTGTTTCGTTTATTCCTTGCATTGCCTCATCAAACCCACCTGATTTACTTTTCACAAAAATAGTAGTTATCAAAGAAAATACTAATCCTTGACCAAAAGTTGTTAATAATGTTGTAATTGAAAGTGCTAAAGGCGTAAATACATACTTCGTTAAATATTCGTAAGACTGATTTATCTGTGCACTTGTCAAAGCTTCTTGCTCATATAGATTAGCACGTGCGACTTCAAGTAGTTTATCTATCTGTTCGGGTGCAACAAATTTATAAAAAACAAATGTGTAAAAAAACATTATCAATGCCGCCACAATTATCATCAAGACTGTTCCCCCAAAAAGTTTTTTGTAAGAAGCGTGTCCTTCGCAAAATCCATCACGATAAAATTTTTGAACAATAATGATAGAGGCAATAAACACTATCACACTTATCCAGCCAAAGGCTTTATTATCGCTAATATCAAATACATAAGCAATGACACTCATAAGTATCATTAGTAAACTTATAATCGCACCATAAGTCAATATGGTTTTAAATTTTTGTCCCATGCCATGAGTTTTAAAAGATTTTTCAAAGATATTAGAATTTTTTGAAAAATACTTACTGTTTTGTGCTTAATTATAATAATTATTACTACTTTTGCACTGGGTAAGTCTTATACGACCAGCTCCTGCTGAACTCCCCCAGGTTCGGAAGAAAGCAAGGGTAGGCAGTTGTAGCGGTGCGATATAAGTAGCTTACCCACTTTTTATACCCTATTGTGAGCGAAATTTATCACGAAAATCAAAAAAAGTTTTTAACTACTTAAGGATTGTAAAAAACATGAAGGATAATTACAATAAATATATAGTGACTTTGCAAAACCAATAAAAAGTAGCTTAGAAAAAATAGTTCAAAACTGAAATCTAAATGTTTTATTTAATTATTTGCTAAGAAATACTATTTTTGCGTTTTAAAATAAATTTGTCAATTGTTATGAAAATAATTTTCTCTTTTTCCCTATTGTGTATTTCCATAGTTACATTCGCATTTACTTCGCCAGGAGATACTGTTTTTGTGAAAACTTTTACATTTGATAGTATTAGCAGTCGCCGGGGGGTGTTTGAGTTTCCTGTAGAACAAGAGTGGGAAAGAATTTTAATGTATTATACTCTAAAATGTGATGCAGCAACCCCTTGGGATTCGTACGCATGTGGAGAATGGGATTACACCACCTATACTAATGTATATGAGCATACTGGAGAACTTGATTCTACTACGTATTTGCACCCAGAATACACATTAAATAATTTAGACTTTGAAACATTTAACGGGTCAATAATTCCAAAATTTCATAAGTCTGAAAAGGAATATGAATTAAGCACATATTCTTTTACTTCCGAGACAGAATCGTGTGTTGGCACAAATGAACTGATTACGGATATTGGGATTTCCAGTGGAAATATTGACTCAAAAACAATATTGCTTTATAAATCAGACAATCTTACCCCTTCTGGAGTAACAGCAGGGGAAATTACTGGAATTAAGTTCCTAACACCACATATTGAACCATTTTCTTTTCCTATTGTCTTAAAAGTAGCAGAATCAGATATGAGTGTAATTTCAAGAGAAGGTGTCGAAACCCTAATTTTTGATGATTTATACGAAGGATTGTTAAATTATGATGGTTTAGGAACAATAAGTATCGATTTTACTACTCCATACGTTTGGGACGGAACCTCGAACATCGTTTTTGAAATAAGTTTACCTCATAACACTAATATTATTGGTATTCAAGCTGATGATTTAGGATATTCGACAGTTTTATGTTCAAATGATAAGGACTACTATCTCGATTTCGCAAACTTCTCTTATATCGAGGCTCCATCTGGTTTATTTTCTTCAATAAGCGACCAAATAACTGTTTGTTGCTGGGCTTATGGAGATTCCGAACTTCAAGCTCAAGATGATTATTTATTTGAGGCTCTTGATGATGCGGGACAAAGACAATTATGTGTGCACTATCCATGGAGCAACGGTAGTATATATTGGGATTGTGGTAACGATGGTAATGGCTATGATAGGATAAGCCGTGCTGCCTCAGAAAATCAGTACAAAGGTCAATGGAACCATCTAGCATTTGTAAAAAACACCAATACTGGCAGCATGAAAATCTACATTAATGGAGACTTGCTTTATAACGAAAATGGCAAATCAAAAACCATTGATAATATAAATCAGTTTATTATTGGATGTGGTGCTGCTCTAAGTCCTAATAGATCGTATGATGGCTATGTTGATGACTTTAGTGTATGGAATATTGAGCTGACTGAGGAGCAAATTGAAAATCTGATGTATTCTAAACTTGATGAGACACACGAAACATTTGCTAATCTTGTTGCATATTATGATTTTGATGAATTGCCTGGTTCAGGAAATATAATTGAGGACAAATCTGCAAATAATGCAAACGCATATTTCTTTGGGGAGCTTAACAGGAAATCTTACAATGGAATAGATAGGTTTAAACTATTTGAAGAACATAGCACATTACCTGTTGCATGTTTTAGTCAAGGAGACTTTACGTACGAAACTAACACATTATCTTATACAGATTCTGTTTTGATGAATCAACAAATATTAATGCAATACGAAAATGTAGATTTTTATTCCGTACATTGTATTGATACATCCTTGTATTATAATAATTATGAATTACACACAGCCATAAATGGTGAAACAGACACTATATTTCACACAGCAGATTACACATTAAACAACTCTACTTTAACATATTATGGAGAGGCTTTCGAGGTAATCAACACAATACAAGTTCAAAATTATGTTACACCTTATGGTATTAATCTCAATTTAGGTGCTGATGGCTTTACATGGGTTTATGATGTAACGGATTATCAAAAATATTTGCATGGAGCTGTTGATATTTCGAGTCATAATACTCAGGAATTATTAGATTTAACATTTGCCTTTATTGAGGGAACTCCAGTTAGGGATGTTTTAAGTTTTGATCAGGTTTATTTAGGAAGTTTTGACCACTACGATATTGCTAATAATATTGAGTTAACTCCAACCAAAATTAAACGGAATTTAGATGCGGAAATGTTCACTCTAAAAACTAGGACAACTGGTCATGGGATGGCAGGTAGTGGTAATTGTGCAGAGTTTTGCCCAACATATCATAATGTTTCAGTAGAAGGCGAACAAAGATTTGAATGGTATAATTGGACAGAATGTGCTACAAATCCAGTTTATCCACAAGGTGGAACATGGATTTTCGATCGTGCTGGTTGGTGTCCTGGTAGTTTTGCTGACACTTATGATTGGGACATCACAGATTTTGTTTCAGATTCAGATTCTATAGAAGTTGATTATGGAATGACACAATATCCAATTGGTAGTGGTGAAGGTTATTATATAGTTTCTACACAACTGATTCAATATGGAGCACCGAATTTTAGCAATAACGCCGCAATTGCAGATGTTATAGCTCCCAATAATCACGATTTACATAGTAGGTATAATCCCGCTTGTAATAATCCTAAAATACTAATAAAAAACAATGGCTCAGAAATCTTAAATTCTGTAAATGTAGAATATGGCATTAATGGAGATTATTCTTACTCACATCAGTGGACGGGAGAATTAAAGTTTTTAGAGACAGAAGAAGTGGCCTTACCTGTTATTAATTGGCAAGAATTTACAAATGACAATGTTTTTAATGTCAGGTTAGTTTTACCAAACACTACTGAAGACGAGTATCCAGCAGATAATCAATATATTACCCATTTTGAAGCTGTTGATGTTTGGACAGACACCATAATGCTAATTGTGAAAACTAATAACTATGGAGACGAAACTCATTATCAGGTTCTAGATCAAACAGGAAATGTTTTAGTCGATAGAGATAATTTAGCAAGTAACACAACTTATTATGACACATTGTCGTATGCTCCAGGCTGTTATGAAATAAGAATATTTGATGATGGAGGAGATGGCTTGGATTTTTGGTATTACCAAGGAGCAGATGGTTCAGGAAATGTAAAGTTGAGAATTCCAGGAGCTCAATTTGTTAAGTATTTTAAATCAGACTTTGGTAGTTTTATTAATTACCAGTTTATTATTCCCGATTTGACCTATATAGCAAATCAAGAGTTAAATAGAGAATATTTTGATATATATCCAAATCCAAATGATGGTAATTTTAATATTAATCTAAATTTTGCCCCAGATCATACAACGCAAATTCAAATATTTGATATGTTTGGAAAAAATGTTTGGAAGATAACTGGCTCTCAAATTACGGGAGAAAGTTTTGGTGTAGATTTATCTTCACTAAGCAAAGGGCTATATTTTATCAATGTAAATTCTGGGAAAATCAATAGGACAACAAAACTTATTATAAAGTAGCATGTAACCTGAGTAAATGGTAGCCTTATAAATCCGCCTAGGTTAGTTGTTGGGAAACTACTCATTTTGTCTTACCTACTTTAGCGTTTGGTAAACTGAGAATTAGATATTTTACTAAGGCTTATGTTCCCTCCAGTTTACAGGCATACCTAGAACTTATTATTTTTCGCACTCCTTAACTTACTATATAATAGCTTTTGTTAGAAGTTTTTGAGATTTGCCCTTTACTGCGTCAGGCACAAGTTGGTCGAACTCAGTTAAATACTATCTTATCAACTGGACATTACCTTTGTGTTCGTGTCCAATTTGATCAAAATCAGTAAACCGCACATACCAATAATATATTCCATTTGGCAAATATTTATCCCCTGCATTACGAGAACCTTTTGTTCCGTCCCAAGCTCCAGCTCCGCAACTACTACAATCGGCTTCGGGATCAAACTTATCGCTTGCAAAAACTAATTCACCCCAACGATTATATATTTTCATATCAAACGTGTGCTTGTTGATTCCTTTTCCACACACCCTAAAGCAATCATTTATTCCATCTCCATTGGGTGTAAAAGCGGTAGGAGCCCAAACTGTATGTTCCGTTCTGATAGTAACAATCCTAATAGCCGTATCGGTACATTCGTACTCATTCTGACTGACAAGCATCACTTCGTATTCGCCAATATCATCAAAAAAATGTACGGGATTTCTAAAATTAATAGTTGAGTCTCCATCTCCATAATACCAGAAGCTAAATAATGCTTCTTCTGAGTAATTGATAAATTTAATTTGCGGATTTAATATGCTTGCTACTTCAGGCTCAGCCGAAAAATTTGCATACGGTTGAGGGTAAATATGCACTACGCTATCTTTAATAATTTTGTTTGAACATCCAAACTCATCTCTAACTGCAAGCTCTACTTGAAAAAAGCCAGATTCTGCATAAGCATGAGTTGGATTTTTTACAAATGCAAATACATTATCGCCAAAGTCCCATACATACTCATAATTATCAGCAGTATCAAGAGAAGTGAATGAAATTTTATGCCCTGGGCAGCCTTGATTTGCACCTATTGTAAAATCGACAAAAGGTTTTTGGTGAACATAAATAGTTATTGAGTCTTGAACCAGAGGAGTTTCGCACAAATCTTCTACTGTAAAAACAAGATTGGTAGTTTCTTCGGGATAGATTGTAAACGGTGAACCCACTATATCGCCTTGGTTTGTTGTAATTTGATATGGGCCACCATTTCCACCACTAATATCCAGCTCAATTTCTGTACTTGATCCAAGGCAAACATTATTTATACTATTTATAATATTATTAATGCTTAGAGGAGGATAGACATTAACATTTACATGATAACCAGCGGCAGTGCAACCATGATTGTCAGTAACAGTTAAGTTATATCTTGTTGTATTTCCAGGACTTGCTGCAAAAAGGTGTTCAAATTCTTCGGAGCCGTCTGTTCCACTCCAATAGAACTGATATGGTGGTGTTCCACCAGTAGCTTGTGCAATTACCTCTGCTTCTCCACCTATACAAATTTTATGATTACCCAAAGGTAAAACTCTTAGTATTTGCGGAGACCCAATATTGGCAGTTCCGTAGATTCGACAATTGTTAGCATCTGAGACTGTAAGGTCATAAGAACCTGGAGAAGCTAAAAGAGAATTTGTGTAATTTGCATTTTCCCAAACATAATTATATGGAGGAGTACCTCCTGTAACAATTGCATTAGATGTTCCATTATTACTATAAGAGCATGGAGCATCTTCGGTTTCAAGTGTCATTTGTAAAGTTGGCGGTTGAGATATGATAAACATTGTATCAGCCTTACAACCAATTTGGTCGGTAATTGTAAGTGTATATAAACCAGCACACAGATTATTATAATATGGTCCACTTGCTGCCCACGAATAATTAAATGGTTGCAGACCGCCAGTAATATTCACCATTGCCGATCCGTCACAAGATTGATGACACTTATTGTTTTCAGCTGTAAGCTCCATAAAAATTTCAGGACTTACAATTACTTCGCTATTTGCAAGATTACTAATACATGCATTGGCATCTTCCACATAAACTGTGTAAGTAACATCTTCGTGAGGCTGTATTTGGAACGTTTGGGGTCCAGCAATAAAGCCGTTACCGTCTCCACTATCCCAATAGATTGTATAAGGCAATGTACCCCCCAAAGCTTGCGATGCAATATTTACATGCTGATGTTCGCAAATCGCAAAATCACCAGAAGTCACCACTTGTAATAAATTTGGCTGTGTGATGTTAAATTGTTCAAAAACCGAACATCCGTGTGAGTCCAAAACTGTTACTTGATAGGTTCCTGCATGTATGTCGTTGTGATTCATCATATTATATCCATCACTCCATAATGTCTGATAAGGAGGCGTACCACCAGTTGCAGTTATTTCAGCATTACCAGTATAGGTGTCATAACATAATACATGAGAGTAAGTTGTGTCGTACTCAAGAAGAGTTGGTTCGTTTATGACATAAGTGGTTCCAAACGTACAGCCATTTACGTCTGTTACTGTGATACCATAGTCTCCTGCACAAAGATTACTAAGCTGATTTGAGGAAGATCCCCAACTATACGAATAAGGAGCAATCCCTCCTTGTACGCTAATAGTCGCAGTCCCATTACACGATTCGAAACACGGATCATCTATTAAAGTCATTGTACCAGTTAATAGTGGTGGAATAACAATATTCACATTATGGTCATCGCTTAAATCACCTTCGGTAACAATAAGCGAAATATTAAATGTCCCACTATCTGGGAAATCGAGGATATACGGACCTTGCCCACTACCACTTATAACAGTTGCTGGGCCAAAATCCCAGTCGAAAGTTGCTAAACCATCAATAGCATCACCTGTAAATGTTATAGTAGTATAATCGCCAAAACAAGGTACACTAGTTGCAACAAAATCTGCTGTGGGAATATGTAAAAACGTCACATTAATATCATCAGAGGAAACGCAATTTGGTGCAAGGCTTGTTTCTGTCCACGTAAAATTGTAAACACCAAACTCATCCACAGATACTGTTGTATTAGAGGTGTTTGCAGGATTAATATTTGCAATTCCAGGACCACCTGTATATGTCCACTCTCCTGTATTGCCAACAGCCATCCCAGCATTTAAGTTTGTTGTCAGTGCAGAAACGTCAATATCTAGACCCAAATCAACTACTGGAGGCTCAATAACTGTAACAGTTGTAGTAAGCGTAATTGTATCGCAAGGAAAGATAATATCAGCCGTATAAGTTGTTGTAACATCTGGACTAAGCGTTATCTGATCTACATCAACATCACCAGTACTCCATTCTATGCTAACATTATCAGGATTTGGAGTATTTAGAGTAACAGTAAGCGTAGCCTCATCCCCAACACATATTGGACCATCGTTTTCAATTTCGGGATTAACATCAAATGCATCAATTATAGTGATAATATGTTGTGTCTCACCTGCATCACAAGGGCAACCATTTTCAAATGTGAGGATAATTGTTTCATCTCCTTGTATCATTCCCAAATCATAAGCATCAAAGTAAACAACTAGGCTATCTTCACCTGCTGGTATTTCGAGATTAGTTGGTATTTCAGAATAATCTACTCCAGGAGTTGCTGTTCCGCCTATTGATAGTACAATTGGCACGATTTCATTTAGAGGAGTTTCGTCTGTTCTAGAAAAAACTATAAAATTACTACAACCTCTCATAACAGACAAAGTATTAGACCAAGCATTAAATGACTCAACAGTATAGCTTTCGCCAGATACGAATGAATTTGCTTTAAGAAACACTGCAGAATCATACGATGAGTCACCAACATCGGCAACGGCAAGTTTGATATGATAAGTGGCACAGGCAGTCACAGCCTTTGTTGCAGTTAAAGTTACAGTCAAACCATCATACTCAATATTAGGGCTATATTGGTTATCTATATAATATGTAGAGTTTGTTACTGCATTAACATTATTAATACTTACAGGAGTATTTGTACCTGGTAGCAAAGCAACATTAACATTATTATAGTTTTCGGGTCCTCCAGAAATAAAAAAAGCAAAAACATCATTATAACTAGAACTGCTAGGTGGTGCAAATTCGGGATACTCCTCACTGCCAAACACATACTGAAACTCAAGTAAATTAGATGCAGGAACAAAATCAAACTCAAGTACGGATGCATCCTGAGTAGTTCCAGAAATTATTGAATTTAAATCAGCATCACCACCGCTGTAATAACCAGTGCTAGTGCTTCCCGAAGTATTAGGACCAGGAGCCTCTAAAACATTACCTGTAGAAAGTATAACCCCTTCTGCAAAATCGAGTCCAGGTATTGCGTTCGAGAAATACCCTATTTGCTAGGCATCGCCTGTAAACGTAATATTACTAGCTGTAAGACATCCTGTAATAAGAACTTCCGTTACAAGCTGCTGCGGAGAATACGTATTTACATCTATACTTAGCACTTTGGGGAAACTTGGCAACTCCTCACCGGAGATGCAAATATTTACGTTACCAGTATCAGCTTCTCCGAGTTTCCAAAATCTTACCAATAACTCTCTATTTTGATATTGTTCTTCGGGATATAAACACAATGCAGCCTCTGTATCTCGAAAAACATCACATTTTATTTCGTGGTATTCGCCATCCTCGACAATATAAAACGCAAGACCAAAAAATGTATCTTCATCAAATTGCAATTTAACCGTTGCTTTTCCGTCATCTGGCACAAGAAAACTAAACCATGAACTTGCTCCTGGATGCATTCGATAACACTTTGGTAATTCTAAATCATTTCCTGAAGTTTGATCGTAAATGTATGACTTAAAAAGACAATCACTTTTAATAGCAAGCTCTGTAGGATTATCGAAATTCTCACTTAATTGCTCTTGAGCAAACAAAGGAAAGCTTAACAATATGCTAAGCATACCAAATATAAAGTATTTAATCATTTTTTTGTTTTTCAGTGTTATTTTAATTCAGTTTTACTAAATGACGTAATGCATTACAAATAGTTGTCTTTATTTTATTTTCTTCAACCAAACAGTTTTTCTCGACTCCAAATTTGCTTGGTCGTTAATCTTTGTATAGCTTCCAAACAATAACTCGTAGTCGTTTTTATATTCTGGTGCTAATATATAGTTTTTTTCTGACAAATTATGTATAATAACAGTTTTAACATTTTTAAAAGTCTTTCTATACGATAAAGTATTGCTGTCAATATTAATAAATTCTGTTTCCCCAACTTGAATTTCTGGATTTGCATTTCGAGTAGTAATCATCTTTTTAAGATTATTAAATATAATACTTTGGAATGAGTTTTTATCTTTTAATTTTACCTTTAAGTCTGACCAATCAACTCTTCCACGAACCAAATTACGAGTGTCGTTGTGTCCTGTTAATGTTATTTGTTTATTATAATATTTTTTATCGTTAGGTTTACCAAACTCATCACCATAATAAATAATTGGCGTACCAACTAAAGTAAGCATTATTGAGAAAGCCTGAATAATTTTGTCTGCATCGAACTTAAACAATTCGCTTAATCTAGCCGAGATACCTTCACCCATTCTAAAATCCCATTCGGGTTCATGACAATACTTTTCATGTATAAATTTACGGTCTTCTTCGCTAACATAAACCAACTCTAAACTTAACTCATCGTGGCAACGTAAAAAAGTAAACCATTGAGTATTTTCAGGAATTTCTGGAGTAACCAAAGAACTTAGAACATTTATTATTGGTTTTGGACTTTCTAAAGCCATAGATTTATAAATTTGAGGCATCAGCGGAAAGTGGTATCCAGCGTGGCATTCATTACCTTGCCCAAAATATTTTACGACCTCTCTAGGCGGTTGGCAGGCTTCTGCAAGTAAAATAACTGCGGGATTTAAAAATTCTACAATTTTCCTAAAAAACTTAATAATAACATGAGTATTATCTAGATTTTCACAGTCTGTCCCCTCCTCTTTCCACAAATATGGTATAGCATCTGCTCTAAATCCATCTACACCTTTTTCTATCCAGAACATCAAATTTCGGCACATATCTAACAACACATCTGGGTTTCTGTAATTAAGGTCGGGTTGAAATTCAAAAAACCTATGAAAATAATATTTATGCTCACTAAATTTTTCCCAATTACTGTCGCACATTCCTTTAAAAAGCAACCGACAATCAGAGTATTCCTTATCATTGTCGCTCCATATATAATAATTAGTGTATTTGTTTTTATCGGGCAGTGATGATCTTTTAAACCACTCATGTTGGTCTGATGTATGATTTATTGCTATATCAAAAATTACTTTAATCTCGAGTTTGTGGGCTTCTTGAAGAAAATCATCAAAAGCTTGACTACCCCTTGCACCAAGAAGATCTTTTCGTACTTTTTTATAATCTGAGATATCAAATCCAGCATCTTTCATTGGGGATTCCAAAATCGGCAGTAGCCACAAACAACTAATTCCTAAATCTTGCAAATAAGGAAGTTTTTTGCTTAAGCCATCAAAATCATCACTAAACAAATCCACATACAACGAATACACCACCACTTTTTTGTACCACAGGTTATCAGATGTCAAAGTTAGGTTTTCTGTTCTTTGCTTTTGCTCAAGGAGTTCAGTAAAAAATGGGTCTAAAACCTTTACCGGAATTTCGGGATAAAGTGTTTTCCAAAGTTTGTTCAAATCTGCTTTTATACTATGCATAAAATGTTAATTAGGTTTATACAAATTTAGCTATATTTTTAGGAATTAAAGATACAAATTTATATATTTGTAAAAAAAATGAAAAAGAAATGAAAAAAATTGCGCTAATTTTATCTGGTTGTGGAGTTTATGATGGTAGTGAAATACATGAAACGACTATGGCTATGTTAGCTTTGTCGAAAAATGAAATAGAATATGAATGTTTCGCTCCCAATAAAGCCCAGTATCATGTAATTAATCACTTAAATGGTGATGTTACAAACGAAAAACGGAATGTTTTGGTCGAGTCGGCACGTATTGCCCGTGGAGAAATTAAAGATACTAAGGAACTACATGTATCGGATTTCTCGGGTTTACTACTGCCAGGCGGTTTTGGTGCAGCAAAAAACTTATCGGATTATGCTTTTAAAAATGAAGACTTTACTGTAGATGAGGAAATTGCAAATATTATTAAAGCATTTCATACTGCAAAAAAACCAATTGCAGCACTTTGCATTGCACCAGTTTTACTTGCCAAAGTTCTAGGTGCTAAAGTAACAATCGGAAATGATAAAACGGCTGTTGATATTATTAAATCTGTGGGTGCAACACATATAGATAAGGAGCATCACGAGGTCTCTGTTGACGAAAAAAATCTTATTGTTACAAATCCTTGCTATATGCGTGCCGATAATATTTATCAAGTTAGCCTCGGTGCCGAAGCCGCAGTGGGTGCAATGTTGGGATTAATGAAAAAATAAAGAACTTTTTATTTTATTTCTGCAGTTCTGAATAGCAGCCTTTGTTTCTTTTTGAAAAAGTTTTTAATTTATTCTTATATTTTTGATAGATTAAAATTTCGTATTCTAATCAGACTTACGATTTTTTGAACCAATTAAATTTAAATCCTTTTTTAGCTTGTGTAGGCTTTGTTGCTTCCGCATACTTTTCTTTCATAATATCGTGCATACTTTTTGGTTTCTCAATTTTTGAATTACAGTATGGACAAGTTTCATTTTCAAGCATTGGATCAAATGGAGCTACACAGTTTGGACAAGAAATTTGGCCAAGAGTGACTTCATTTTTACAACCACATTCAACACACATTACAGATTTTGCTCCCTCTGGAACAAGTAACTCAGAGTTACAAACAACACAATTCATTTTATTTATATTAACATCTGGAATTTCAATCATTTTACTATCCATTCCTAAATGTTTATAAATTGGACCCACAGCATCTCTCCCATACGCTTGAATCACACTATTTAAAGTAAGTCTAAGCATTAAATCAGAATTCTTCACGACCTCATATTCAGGATGCAAATATATACTTTTCATATTTTTTGACTCCTCCATACCGTCAGTTACAATTTTCCAACTTGCATCAAAAAACTCAAAAAACGCATCATCAAATTCATACTTAACAACACCATTTTCTACAGTATATTTAAGATTATCTGTATCAATATGAGAAGGGTTAATATATCTTTTTTCAAAAAACTCATCTGTTATCAACTCTTCGTACATTGCTTTATAGTACTCCATATAGTTCTTTCTAAAAGCAGGCTGTTTGCCTTTTGCACCATAACGCTCAGGCATAATCTTAAATTCCTTTTCATGAATTGCTAATTGTATTTTTATATATTCTTCTCTATTCTTTGCTTTTGCAAATTCAACAAGTTTAGCGATTAACTGATTATACTCTACAACCTCTGGGTTTGACATATTTTCCATAGAAAAAGATTTTGCAGCCTCTCTTACTGCAGCATCCATATCTAATCCCATCCAACTACCACAATAGTCGCAATAAATATACATTGACTTATTAGCTGTTACTTTATTTGCTCCACAAATTTGACATTTTAAATTTTGAACTAACATATTTCATAGTTTTGAAATTAACTTTTAGATTTTCACAAATTTAATGCACTATATTTCAGTAGTCAATAGGTAATTTCCCCTAATTTAAATGTTAAAAAAGTAATTTATCAAGTTACATCGTTATTTATTTCTATTTTTAGATAATTCACGTTTGTTATTTTTTAGAATACCTAAAATCACAATGGCTGGCACCTTCCATTATTGTTTGTGTTCTTTCTAATTTTATTTCGGGATTAAACCCTTCGTTTAATGGGAAATCCCTATCACAAGAAAGACACTTACCAAGTTCCAGAATGTTCAACTTTTTGTATGCTTCTGCATAGCGGCATTTGGTTACATTGAAGTGAAATTCATTCTCTGTTTCTTTCAGAACTTCCATTACCATTGCTCCTTCATCACACCAAACTTCTCTAATAAACGTTGAAAGCTCGGTCATTCCATTACCTTTAAATTGAATTGCCAAAGCCCGACCTGACTCTATAGCATCTTCAGCAATTATCTTAGCCAAAATTTCAAGTGTCCTTTCTTTTCCAATTTCTTTGATAAACCCATTAACTATTGCAGAAACAAGAGGGGCTTGAATTTCTCTTCGTTTTAAATGACTAATTTTTATTTCTGTCTCTTTTTTCATATTGTATGTTTTTTAAATGTGATATGAGGATAAATTGCATGAGTAGTGGCAGATTGTGTTGCACTTTCCTGCCAAAGGTTACTAAGCTTAAGCGAGCTACAAACCTTGATGTTAAGCAGTTGCCCCGACATTACTTACATAAATGTAAGGACTTGTATTTTTGAACTTTCCATTATATTAGATTTTTAGTTGGATGATTATTGTTATCATTGTTGAGTTTGTCAAGCAAAAATTTTGCTTGCGTTGCTTCAGTTATTGACATACTCACTTTATCAACTAATAATTTATTAATATACTCCATAGCTTCCTTATCGGGATGAGATAGATTTTCGATTTCGAAAATATTCACATAAGCAATTTTCCCATTAATACATTTTAACAAAGTATTTCCAACAGGTAAGTGCATGTTTGGAGGTATAAAATAACACTGATAAAAATCACGTTCATTGTACCAAACTTCTATTTCTTGGTCTTTCATAGTTTTATTCTTTTATTTTAATGTTTATATAACAGAAAAAATTATTGGTTTATTAAATGATCTGACGGTAATATATGTACAACCTCATCCAACATTCCTAAACCCCCTCATAAACATGAAATTACACTACACATGTTTACCTCTATGCCACATTTTTTCATCTTTTCCTAAAAAATTACTTTAATTTTCGTTATTAATTTTGCCAAAATCTAATATATTCCTTTTTTACAAATGTAATATTTATTAATTCACATTACGAATAGTTCACTAAGGGAACAAAGATAGCATTAATCTTAAAAAAAACGTGGTAAACTTAAAAAAACAATGAGTAGTAACTTTACTCAAAGGATTTTATTACTTGTATTAATTTAGATAATCTCACATCTATTTCTGACATTTTTAATATTTCACTAAAATCATAGTCATAAACTGGCGTATAACCCTGAGTTATATAATTCCCATTAAAATCAAAGGATCTTGTGGTATTTATTAAAATTTTAATCCCCGAATTTAAAAACAATACCAAAGGTTGTCCGAAAGCACCCATTGTCTTTTTTCCATAAGTTTTTACCTTTTGCCCTTGCGATAACAATAAGGTAAAACCTTCGGCTGCTGAAGGTGTTTGTTCGCTAACTATAAGATGCACATTCCCTTTGTATCGCAACCTGTCTTCTACTCGATTTGGAAATTTTTCACCAAGAAAAGGATCTCTTTCAAAATGCTCATTATAATAATAAGAATAATACTTGTCTTTAAAATCTTGTGGCACATCTTCGGGTTGGTAATAATGCAATTTAATAGTAGCTCTTGCCTTCATTACCGAATTATTGGTTTTAGTTTCTTCTCTATAATATAAAATAGTGTCTTGATCTAATAATAGTTGTAGAGGATACATAGTAGCACCACCGTCTCCGCCTTCATTGTATGCAATATCTACAATTACATTTTGAAACTGGCTAATACTATCAAAATAATTTACAAAATATTCATAAAAGTTTTCATCATCACATTTTGTAAGTTTTATATATGCAAAATCTTCCTCTATATTAGTTAAAAAAG
>CAYNKH010000029.1:17084-23810 GCA_964397745.1 uncultured Bacteroidales bacterium
TCACATTTTGTAAGTTTTATATATGCAAAATCTTCCTCTATATTAGTTAAAAAAGCATTTTCAGGAATTTCCTCCTCTTCTTCTAAACTATATTCTTCAATTAAATCTTCATCCAAACCTTCATTAAATATTTTCATTATATAATCAGGAAATTCATAAACAGTGGTATGTGGATTTTTAAATTCATTTAAAAATGATAAGACTGCTTGGCAATACTCAAAATCATTTTCTGAATTTATTATTATAGGGATATATGTCATGTAAACGCTATCAATATTTACTTTAGGGCAATCGTTAAAATTGGCAAAATTATAATACAGATCTTTATAAATAGTTGAGAACTCAAATATTTTTTGCTCTTGCGATATTCTATGAAGATTATTTTCGTTTTCTTGAGCAAGTAATTGCATAGAAACCAAAACTAAAAAAGAAATAATAATGCTTTTCATACTTTGCAAATTTAAGTTTTTGATGTTTAAATATTAATTTAAGATTTGATTTTCACTACGTATAAAAATAATGACTATAAATAAAATTGTTTTTTTCATAATATTAAGCCTTTAAATTATTAACTTGTGTCGAACGGTAATACATGTAAAACCTCATCCAACATTCCTAAAACCCCTCATAAATATGAAATCACAATACACATATTTACCGATAATGCTCATTTACATATTTTGTAAATATACAAACTGCAAATTAAATAACAAAGTAGTTTGCTGAGAAAAAAAGAATATGCAAAAATATTTAGGAATTTAACATATCGACCAAAACCATAATAAAATAAAAGATATTGAGTTCACTCCAGGAACTCTGTTTTTATGTACTTCAGTATTCGGGCAAAGTTTATCCATAAACAGAGAATATTTTCCTACATTTGGTGTTTAGTTTTTCCTCTAAATCTAATTTTTGCATTTGGATAATGATAGCCTAACTGAGAATGACTCCTTCTAAATTGTTTTTCCTTTGTAAAATTTCTATTGGAATGTCTATTATCTGCTTACGAAATAGGTATGTATCAATATCTTTTTAGCAAAATATCTGTAAGCTTTTGTTGTTTTTTTACGTCATTTTTTGATATTGTTTTTACAAGTAATTTTTCTAAATTACCACTATATAAAGTTTTGGACGAAGTAAACATGTTAAACCGACCAGAACCTGGTATTTTTTTTATAAATTGCTGATGCCGTTTAATTATGTAGCAAGATATTAAAATAATTAACACACACAACTAACTAATTACCAACCAACTAAACACATTACTTGCTTTTCGGAATTGGATCATTCTTTCATTTTAATATTTATATGACAGAAAAAATTGCTGGATTATTAAATGTTGGTGCGGAATGTACTGAGAACTTTTTATGTAATCCAGTGATACTGTTCTCAATCTTTTATTTCTTTAATTATTTGGTTTAATTTATTGATTTGCTCAATTGTACCAAGAGCAAACAATTTATCTTCACTATAAATAATATAATCTGCATTAGGATTTAACACATAAGTGCCGTCTGCTGTGCGTACTCCAACAATGTTTACACCTGAAACGTTTCTGACTTTTAATTCTCGAATAGTTTTTTGTTTAAATTTAGCCCCAATATTTGTAAATGAAATTTCCTCTAATCTCACATTGTTTTTTTCTTGTATCATAACGTGATCTAAAAACTCTACTACATCGGGCTGTGCGACAAGTTTTGCCATTCGTTGGCCTCCGAGTTTATCAGACATTATAATATTTGTAGCTCCTGCTCTGAGTAATTTTTTATCTGCATTATCGTCCGATGCTCGACTTATTATTGTAAGGTCTGGGTTTATTTCTCGAGCCGAGAGTACAACAAAAAGATTGTCGGCATCATTGGGAAGTGTTGTGATTAGAGCTTTTGCGTTTTCTATACCAGCTTCCGACTGCACGTCCTCCTGAGTAGCGTCTCCTTGTATAAACATAAACTCTGCATCTTCCATGATTTGTTCAATCAGTGTGCTTTCTTTTTCTATTATCAACACCTCGAAACCATGCTCTCTTGACTCTTTTGCGGCCTGTTTGCCATTACGACCATATCCGCAGATAATAACATGCTGATTTGCTTTTTGTATTCTTTTCTTCACTTTCTTTAATTTAAAATAGTTATGAAAAACGCCGTCCATTAGATATCTTGTCAGTGTTGTTAGTGCATAAGCAAAAATACCAAAACTGGAGATGATTAAAAATACCGTAAATATCTTCCCAGGAAGAGACAGCGGCTGAATTTCTCTGAATCCTACCGTAGAAATAGTTATTATTGTCATAAAGACGGCATCAATTATTTTGTATCCTTCGATAAAACTGTAGCCAGTTATTCCTACAACAATCATTAGTAACAGAAAAAAATCGTTAGTCTGTTAGAGTTAGTATTTGTGAATTTTAGTTTAAATCGACTCATCTCCTAAGATTTTTACTTATGTCAATTGAAAATACAGCAAAGCCATAAAACCGAGTAAGCCAACAATCATAAGTATCTTTATCTGAGTTTTTTTGTTTTGTATTTCCTTCTCGTTCATTGGTCGCAACCTGTTTTTAGCCGCATATTTCTTTTCAATTGCCTCGCCTATAAGCATTCCTGCTAATATACCAACAGCCAACCCAATCCCAATAATACTCATGTCCTTATAAATAATGCTCAAGGGTATTCCTACGCCCGACATTATTATAAAACCCAGAAACATCCATAAACTTTTAAAATAACCAAAGGGATATTTTTTTTCTTCTTGCATGATTACCTATTTGGTGCAAATTTACGTTTTTTTATTTAACAATAGATGTTTTTTACATTTTTGAAGAAAATATGCTGACATTTACGTATGATGTTTTTTTAATTCTCGGTCATATATAATGTCTATAAGCTTTCGCTAATTTATTATAAAAAATTAAGTTTTTAGTGTTTTATGTAAAAATATATGTGGAAAATATTTTGTATCTTTGCTTGTTCTAAATCAAGTTTACATACACATATAGATATGAATGATATTATTTTAAAAATAAGAGAGTTGTCTGATAAATACAGTTCTTATACAGCAGAAAACCTATCAAAGTTGGTAAAAATAAAATCTTTAAGTACACAAGAAAAAGATGTGCAAATTGAGCTTAAACGCCAGATGGAAGAAGCGGGTTTTGATAAGGTAAAGATTGATGGATTAGGTAATGTTATAGGGCGTATCGGCAATGGAAAAAAAATACTCGCTTTTGATGGACACATGGATACCGTTGATTTTGGACAAATGGAAAACTGGGACTTTAACCCTCTTGGAGGCGAAATTAAAGATGGATTTGTACACGGACGAGGTACTGTTGATCAAGAAGGAGGGCCAGCTGCTTTTGTAACAGCAGGAAGAATACTTAAAGAGTTGGGTTTCGATAAAGACATGACTATTTATTTTGTAGGCTCGGTTATGGAGGAAGATTGCGATGGCTTATGCTGGAAATATATTATCGAAGAAAATAAGATTAAACCTGATTTTGTGATTAGCACTGAACCAACAAATCTTAACATTTATCGTGGACACAGAGGGCGAATGGAAATGCACGTGCATTTTTATGGAGTGTCTTCACACGGATCAGCACCAGAGCGTGGTAAAAATGCAATTTATATGGCATCGCATGTAGCTCTCGAAATCGAAAAACTAAACGAAAGACTTGCCTTTGATGAGTTTTTAGGAAAAGGTAGCCTTACAATATCTGAAATAATTTCTGGAAGCCCTTCGCTTTGTGCAGTTGCGGATTATGCTCGCATCCACATCGATAGACGGCTAACTTGGGGAGAAACTAAAGAATCTGCCATAGCAGAAATTCAAGAGCTTTTAAAAGGAATGAACGCAAAAGTAGAAGTACTCGAGTATATGGAAACCGCTTATACTGGTCTTAAATATGGTATGGAAAAATATTATCCTACTTGGAAAATGCCCGAAGACCACGAAATTGTGCAAACTGGAGTTAGAGCATTTAAAAAAGTATTTGATAAAGAACCATTAGTTGACAAATGGACTTTCTCAACTAATGGTATTATGACTAATGGTGTGTATGGAATTCCAACTATTGGCTTTGGCCCAGGTAATGAGGTTCTTGCTCATGCTCCAAACGAAAAAGTGCCTGTTAGTGATCTTGTTGCAGCTACAGCTTTTTATGCAACGTTTGCCTATGAGTTAGCAAAATAGTAAAAACCTAAAATTTGAATTTATGAAAACCAACGAAAAAATAGAAGCCTTAAATAATATTAAAACAAATTTATATAACAAAGATTTTCTGTTAACTTGGGAAAAAAGTGAAGCCGATCTTAAAGCAATAATCGAAGTTGCAGAGATATTAAAACAAATGCGAGAACAGAACATTTCAGCTAAAGTTTTTGACTCTGGACTTGCAGTATCAAACTTTCGTGATAATTCAACACGTACTCGTTTTTCGTTTGCATCGGCAAGTAATATGTTGGGTTTGGCAGTGCAAGATCTTGATGAGACAAAATCACAGATTGCACATGGCGAAACAGTGCGTGAAACGGCAAACATGATCTCGTTTATGACCGATTTTATTGGAATTCGTGATGATATGTATCTTGGCGAAGGCAACAAATACATGCGTGATGTTGGTGCTGCTCTTGACGAAGGTTTCGATATGGGTGTTTTGCCTGTTCGCCCTGGAATCGTAAATTTACAGTGCGATATCGATCATCCAACTCAATCAATGGCAGATCTTACTCATCTTAAAAACCAATTTGGCTCTTTAGAAAAACTAAAAGGTAAAAAAATTGTAATGAGTTGGGCCTATTCGCCAAGTTACGGAAAACCACTTTCGGTGCCGCAAGGCATTATTGGATTAATGTCTCGGTTTGGTATGGACATCGAACTTGCATATCCCGAAGGTTATGAGCTAATCCCTGAAGTTATTGAAATTGCAAAAAATAATTCGCAAAAAAGCGGAGGCACATTTAAGATAAGTCATTCAATGGACGAGGCAATGAGAAATGCTGATATTGTATATCCTAAAAGTTGGGCGCCATTTCATATTATGCAGCAACGTACTGAACTTTTGAAAAATGCAGATGCAGCAGGACTAAAAGAGCTGGAGAACGTTTGTCTTGCAAATAATGCAAATTATAAAAATTGGGAGTACGATAAAGCCAAAATGAAAACTACCAAAAATTCAGATGCCTTGTATATGCACTGCTTGCCAGCTGATATTAGTGGTGTTTCTTGCAAAGAGGGCGAAGTAAACAGCGAGGTTTTTGATAAATATCGCATCAGAACCTATATAGAGGCTGGTTACAAACCGTATGTTATTGCTGCAATGATGTTTACAAATAAGTTTAAAAATCCAGCTGCGGTATTAAAAACACTAATGGAAAGAAAACAATTGCGATTTGGGGTGTAATAGATGACTTTCAAAAATCAATTATATCGTTTTATAGTGTACATAAGATGGAGGTTTAATTTGTATAAAAACTCCGAACTCTAGCACACTCCCCACTCCCACTCTATTACACTCCCCACTATTTATAACGGCACAGCCTCCTGACCATTTATGACCTAGTTCCCCCAACTCCCCACTCTAATACACCCGCATTCCTACACCAAACTCAATATAATCAGCTACACTGAGGTGCGTTTTTAAGTTTATGTTTACAAAGAAACGTTCGCCGAAGGTGTATCTCGCACCAATTTTACTATAGACAATAAGGTTTTTCCCACTAGGTTTGTATGCGTTCATCACGTATGCTCCTAAATATATTGGCATAGTAAATTTGTCGGTTAAGTAAAGTTCTTGCACCGCATGTATGCCTATCCTAAATAAGTTGGAATAATTATTATAGTCATCTTCCATTTGAGTTTGTAGCGAAGGATCAAAAATAATATTTATACCTCCACCTAAGCTGCGTTTTTTTGAAACTCTTAAACTTGCATCAAAAACTATCGAATTAATAAAATATTTTTTATTCTCGTAAGTTGAATTTTCTTTGATAGCACCTGAATAATAAGCTAATAATTCTAATTCTGAATTATACATGTATTGCGATTGACGTTTGGGCAAAGAATAACTGTACATTGAATATAAATATTTTACGCCAAGATTTACTGTGATTTGATTAAGTCCTAAATTTGGTGTTTCGATAGCACCGTTTGAAAAGTGATTATATGCCAATCCTCCAGTAAAATATAGTGGGATATCAAAAGCTTTATAATCACACAAAACCGAAAACTGTAAATGTGCGTTAAAATGAGAACCCATTGCAACATTATAATAATTTGAACGGTAATCAAACTTATCGCTTATGTACCCAAGCCCACCAGCAAGTCTGTATTTTAAAAGAAAATTGTCGGTTTCTACAATGGGGATTCCAAAAAAGAAAAAAGCAGATTGTGAAAAGCCAAAAACATTAATGTTTCCTAATCCACCAATTAAATAGCCTGCACCTATCTCTGGAAAACGCCAGGTATGATGCCAAGGCTTTGAGCCATCTGTCTTAACGGAATAATTAAGCTCTGCAATAGCAATATTGCTATTTATGATGTATCGCATTTGTGCATGATGAGGTAATGTTAGCCCGTAATGCATCCTAAACTCAAACTGATTAAAGGATGAGTTGTAACTTTGGGCTTTAAGACAAAAGCTCAAGATTATTAACACAAGTATGGCACAAATATGCTTCATTAAATTACAAATATCAGCAAAATTATTATTTTTTAATATGTTATTAT
>CAYNKH010000030.1:0-9894 GCA_964397745.1 uncultured Bacteroidales bacterium
ATTCGGTTCTTATAGATTAAAAGGGAATCCTGTGTAAATCAGGGACTATCCCCGTAGCTGTAAGTTCTATTAAGGTTTTATCTCTCTTGCCACTGACTGCCACCAGGCGGTTGGGAAGGCGGTAAAACTAGAACAAGTCAGAAGACCTGCCGAATAAAAATATTGTAGCTTTCGGGTGAAAAGCGAGAGATAAATTACACGCAGTAGTTCTTCTTTACCTCCCCGTATGTTACTAATTAGTGCCTGTCAATAGAGTCAGTGTTTGAACCAGAATGTTCGAGAGCAAGGCTTTTAAAGTGTTGAAAATCAAGGAGTTTGCTTTTGCAAATGACTTTTTTCAACACGAGAATAACGCAGCTATTGGACATTATGGACAAACACTAATTATTAACTAATAAATTGTAATGTTATGTATGAGAATTTTGGTATGAGAAAAACGGTGAAATTATGTTTCGTAGTAAGTGCGTTATTGTTTAGTTCTGTATTGTTTGCACAAGTAAAAGCTGATTTAGTGGAGAATCCTATAGCAAATATTTGGGCTTACGAAAATGATGAAAATCGTGTTATTAATCTGGATGAAAATTTTCTTGCAACAGATATTACAATTAATTATCAAATTGTTGCAAACACTAATCCGGAAATTGCTCTGGCAACAATCACTGATGCTAATTTAACAATAGAATTTATTGCGCACGGACAATCAAAATTGATATTTAGTGCTACTTATCAAGAAACTACAATTTACGATACAATTGTGATAGGCGTACTACCAGTAATTGAAGGAGAGTTTGAAATTTCTAATTTTGAAGATTTAAATCTTGCCGAAAATTCTTTTTGGAATGGGGCAGATGAAACTGGATACTTTGTTTCTGGAAGGGCTGTCTTTGATAATGCTTACGAGAGTGATTGGGGTTCATGGAGCGGCTGGGCGTATTCAAATATTAATGATGTTGAAACTCCGGGTTATTCAAATCAATATGCTGCATATACTGGCAAGGGACTGGATGTTATAGCATCGGGAGGAGCCAATTATGCTATTAGTTATCCTTATACGCAATCTGTAATTAGTTTTATTGATGAAGGTAATTATTCCGTTAAAGGTATTTATATCACAAATTCCACTTACGCTTGTTTGGTAATGAAAAATGGAGATGGTTTTGCAAAAAAATTTGGTGGCATAAATGGAGATGATCCAGACTGGTTTATGTTAACAATAACTGGAAAGCATCAAGGAAACGAAACTGGAACTATAGATTATTATCTTGCCGATTTTCGATTTGACAATAATGATGAAGATTATATTATTGAAACTTGGCAATATGTTGAACTGAGCAGTTTAGGTCAAGTAGATACTATTCTCTTTAGTTTAAGCTCATCAGATGTGGGAGATTGGGGTATGAATACACCTGCTTATTTTTGTGCCGACAATTTAATGTTTACTTATGAGGAAGCAACTGAAATTAATGGAAATATTACAGAAAATATTTCTGTTTATCCAAATCCTGCAAGCTCATTTATTGTTGTTGAAACAGAAGTAGAAGCAAGCGTCAGTATTTATAGCATAGACGGTCGTTTAGTCTTATCTCAAACTATTAGCGACAATAAAACCATTGATGTAAATTGCTTTAAATCAGGTATGTATAGCATCGTTATTGAAACTCTTAATGGACGAACTGTTAAGAAGATAATTATAGAATAAGTGCAATATTATGAAAACAACAAAGTCTTTTATATTATTAATTTTATTCTCACTTGCAGGTGTTTTTACAATTAATGCACAAGGAATATATCCTCCAGCCGCTGGTGAGCCTGGTTCAACTGCAATACATAAAGATAGTTCAATTTTTGTTTCATGGGCAACTAATTGTGTTGTCGAAAGGAGTTATATTAATATTACTGACACAACAGTAACTTTTACACAAAGTGGAATAACATCAAACTATGCGTTTTTGGGACATGACACTCTTGCATTGGGCTATCCAGAAACAAATATGACTTGCGTTAGTTTGGGAGATGGAGGTTCTGCAATTCTTGAGTTTAATGCTCCAATAATAAATGGTGAGGGATTCGATTTTGCAGTCTTTGAAAATGGATTTAAAGGAATGAGTCCACCATATCAATATTTTCTTGAGTTGGCTTTTGTCGAAGTGAGTTCAGATGGAGAAAATTTTGTGCGATTCCCATCGGTAAGTGATACTCAAACCGAAACTCAAGTTGCAGGTTTTGAACAATTAGATCCAACATATATTCATAATCTTGCAGGAAAATACATTGCCGATTATGGAACGCCCTTTGACCTCGAAGATTTAAAAGATAGTGCTAATTTGGATATCAATAATATTACTCATGTAAAGATAATTGATGTTGTTGGAATTATTAATTCAGAGTTTACTACTTATGACTCGCAAGGAAATATGGTTAACGATCCATGGCCAACACCTTTTGCATCTGGAGGATTTGATTTAAGTGCTGTGGGTGTAATAAATTCTTCGCAAAATAATATTGACAACAACAATTTTTCTGATAATATTACGATATGGCCAAATCCTGTAAGTGTTGGAGGAATTATAAATATCAACACATTTAATAATGCAGGAATATCTGATATAAACTTTAAAATTATAGACTTGCAAGGTAATACTGTAATTAATGAATATGTTAATCATACGGTAATATCAATTCCTCAAAATATTAAAGCTGGACTATATTTTATTTTCATAACTAATTCAGAAGGCAAAATATTTACAAGTAAGCTTGTGATAAAATGATAAAATTAAAGTTAGCATATTGTTTATGCCTAATTCTGTTTTCAACATTGATTTACGGACAAGGGATGACAGATTCTACCTTTATTTTAAATCAAGTTGAGATTAATGCACAAGGTTCTATTAATGAAAGAGGTCTTAACATTACAAAAATAGATTCTCTTATTGTGCATAAAAGTGCAAACTCCTCATTGTCAGAGCTTTTATCTAAACATTCGCCAGTTTTTATCAAATCTTACGGACAAGGTTCACTTGCTACAGCATCGTTTCGAGGTACAGCAGCTTCGCATACACAGGTAGAGTGGAATGGAATAAATATTAATAATCCTATGTTAGGACAAGTCGATTTTTCTTTAATTCCTGTTTATTTTATAGATGAGGTTTTACTTTTTCATGGTGGTAGTTCTTTGCAAAAAGGAAGTGGAGCTCTTGGCGGAAGTGTTATTGTAAATTCCGAACCAGACTGGACAAACGGCTTTAATGCTGATTTAATTCAAACCGTAGGTAGTTTTGGCACTTATCAATCTTATGCGAACCTAAAAGCATCTAATAATAAAATTATATATGATCTTAGATTGTTTCATGAACAGTCTAAAAACGATTTTCAATTCTATAATAATGCAAACGGGCTTTTTAATTATGTAAATCAACAAAATGCTGATTATATCAAGAACGGAGCTTTGCTAAATACCTACTATCGACTTGGTAAAAACAATTTAATTTCTGTCAATATATGGGGGCAAACCGCCAGCAGAAATTTACCACCAATAATGTCCTACGAAGGTACAAATAGAGACGAATATCAAGACGATTATGAGTTGAGAATTAGTGGAAAATGGAAATTATATAAAAATAAATTCAAATCGGAACTAAATTCTGGTTATTCAAAAACAAATTTGGATTATTTTCTTGCTCATAATACGCCCTTGGGAATGTTCATTAATTATGATTCAAAAAGTAATACTCAAAGCCTTTTTAATAAATATAGCTTTGATTATAAGCCTTTTAAGAAAATCTTAATTGCTGGAATGGCTAATTTTAACTATCACCAAGTACATATTTATGAGGCAGGTCAGCAAACTGGTTATGATAAAACACGTGCAGAAACAGGATTAAAATTAAGTGTTCACAGAGAGTTTTTAAATCGCCTTACAGTTTACGGCCTTTTATATAGCGAATTTGTAGATAATGGTTTTACTCCAATTATGCCTTCCGTAGGTTTGGAATATGAGGTTTTAAAAGATCAAAACTTATATTTAAAATCAAATTTTACTCGAAATTATCATCAACCAAGTCTTAATGATTTATATTGGTTGCCAGGCGGTAACGATAAGTTAAAACCAGAGCAGGGTTATACTGGCGACATTGCATTAGATTATAGCTTTAAAAAAGATGCTGTATTCGTAGTTAATACAAGTTTAGGCGGCTATATGTCGTACATAAATGACTGGATAATTTGGCGACCTGGAGAATATCGATTTTGGCAAGCCGAAAATATAAAGACAGTTTTTGCTCGTGGTATCGAAGCCACATTTTCAAGTCGAGTACTTGTATCTAAATTTAATTTTGAGCTTTTTACTAATTATACTTTTACCAAAACTACTAACGAGGAACAAATTTCGCCAGAAGATAATTCGGTGGGCAAACAATTGATGTATATACCTTTACATAAGGCTAATTTAATGCTTAGTACTGGATATAATGGCTTTAAATTTAGTTATAATCTTGCCCTTAATGGAGAAAGATATACAACCTCAAGTAACGAAATTACAAGACATGTTTTACCTAAATACTCACTTCATGATATTTATTTTGGCAAAGAAATGCTTGTCTTTGGTAAATTATTAGAAGTGCAATTTAGAATTAATAATTTATTTAATCTTGATTATCAAGCAATACTCTGGAGAGCTATGCCAAGAAGAAATTATAAAGTATTTGTAAAAATTTCAATTTAATTTTAATTATTATGATAAAAACAAAACAAAGAGTGATTAATATGTAAAAAAAAAGGATGTATCGTCCCTACGGGACTTTAAAAACATTGGGTATTATGTTTTTACCGATATTTAACACCTAACGGCGTTAGTCCTGTAGGGACGTTATATCGGTAATAAACACAACTACTGTTTTTTGAAGTCCCGTAGGGACGATACATTGCAAGATTTGCATGAGTTTCAAAATAGTTCTATCGGACAATAATAATTTACTGTATGAAAAAAGTTTTAAGTATTAATTTTTACACCATATTTTTAATCATGCTCACACTAAGCATGAGCTTTTATTGTGTTTCGTGTAAACCAGAAGAAATTGATCCTCCAGTAAAGTATGATGAGCAAAGCGGCGTATTTATTTGCAACGAAGGTAACTTTACTTACGGAAATGCAAGTTTGTCTTTTTATGATGTTAAAACTAAAAAAATCAAAAATCAAATATTTTACAATGCAAATAATTTTCCTCTTGGAGATGTAGCACAGTCCATGACAATTTTTAAAAATCATGTTTATATAGTAGTAAATAATTCAGGAAAAATTGTGATAATTAATAAAAATGATTTTAAGCATATAGCCACAATTCCTAATTTAACATCTCCCCGATTTATGGAGTTTATTGATGATAATAAAGCTTACATAAGCGATTTATACAGTCCATATATTACAATAATTGAACCTTCGTCAAATACTATTATCGACAATATATATGTTGGTAGCAGTACAGATCAAATGTTAAAATTAAACGAATATCTATATGTTGCAAGTTGGTCATTTAATAATAAACTATATAAAATAAACTCTACTACAGATGAACTTGTTGATTCTATTGAAGTCGTAAAACAGCCTAATAGCATTGTGAAAGATAAGTATAATCGAATTTGGGTTTTATCTGATGGTGGTAATGCTGGTACTCCTGGCGGACAGGAAATAGCTGCTCTAACATGTATAAACACAAGTGATTTTACAATTGAAAAAACATTTGCTTTTTCTGATATTGAGACTTCACCAACAGAGTTGAAAATCAATAAAACTGCTGATACATTATTTTATATTAATGGTAGTTGGGGGGGCAGTACTGGAAATCAAAGTGGAATATATAAAATGTCCGTTGATGCAAGTTCGCTACCGTCAAATCCATTAATTCCTGAAGCTAATCACTTGTTTTATGGACTTGGAATTAATCTACAAAACTCGGAAATTTATGTAAGCGATGCTATTGATTATGTTCAGCAAGGAATTATTTTTAGATATAATGCCGAAGGAATAAGATTGGATTCTTTTAAAACGGGTATTATTCCTAGAGCATTTTGTTTTAAATAGGGTAATAATAAAATAATTAATTTTGATAATTCGTAAGCTGGTCATAGTTCAACTTTAAGGTTTTTTTATCAAATTATGAGTTTTTTATTTCACTTATCAGTAAAGATTAATTATCTTTAGGTTTTAATTTTTAAAATATTGAATTATGTTTAAACCAGAAGTTTATAAAAGAAGAAGAGAGAATTTAAAGAGATCATTGTCAAAAGGTGTTTATCTTATTATGGGTAATAATGAAACACCAATGAATTATCCTGCTAACACTTATCATTTTAGACAAGATAGTAATTTCCTTTATTTTTATGGACTTGATATAGCTGGAATGGCAGCTATTATTGACATTGATAATGATAAGGAAATAATTTTTGCTGATGATATAGATATTGATGATATTATTTGGATGGGACCTCAGCCAAGCGTTAAGGAACTTGCCTCAAAATGTTTGATAAATGAAACCCAGCCATTTTCAAAATTAGCAGATTACCTCGAAAAATCAAAAAAAGCAGATCGCAAAATACATTTTTTGCCGCCTTATAAACATGATAATATGATTTATCTAAATAAGGTTTTGGGTGTTCCTTTTGAAAAAATGAAAGAAGAAGCATCACTTGAATTTATTCTTGCTGTAGTTGCATTGCGAAATGTAAAAGAGCAAGTTGAAATTGAGGAGATTGACAAAGCTTGCAATATTGGGTATCTGATGCATACTACATCTATGCGAATGACAAAACCAGGTTTGTATGAAAGAGAAATTGCAGGTGTAATGGAAGGCGTTAGCTTATCGTATGGTTCCGTGCCTTCATTCCCAATAATATTAACGAAAAATGGTCAAACACTGCATAATCATTATCATGGCAATAAATTAAAAGAAGGCGATCTTTTATTGCAAGATGCTGGTGCTCAAACGCCAATGTATTATGCTTCAGATAATACTCGAACACTTCCTGTTGGTGGTAAGTTTACTTCAAAACAAAAGGAAGTTTACGAAGTTGTGCTTAATGCAATTAATGGATCAATAAAACTAATGAAACCTAGAATTAAATATTTAGATGTGCATTTAAGTGCATCCGAGATTTTGGCTTCTGGGCTTAAAGATTTAGGTTTGATGAAAGGCAATATTAAAGAAGCTGTTAAACTTGGAGCTCATGCTTTGTTTATGCCTCATGGTTTAGGACACATGATGGGATTAGATGTTCACGATATGGAAGATTTAGGGCAAATAAATGTTGGATATGATAAAGAAACACGCCCCAGCGATATTTTCGGAACTGCTTTTTTAAGAATGGGACGAGAACTTAAGCCAGGATATGTGCTTACAAATGAACCTGGAATTTATTTTATCCCCGAATTAATAGACATCTGGAAAAAAGAAGGTAAATTTACAGACTTTATCAATTATGCAAAACTTAATGAATATCGTGATTTTGGTGGCATCAGGCTTGAAGACGATATTCTAATAACGGAAAATGGCTCTAGAATTATGGGAGACAAACGTATTCCGATTAGCGTTAAGGAAGTTGAGGATTTTATGAAAGGATAAGTGTGCGTGTGTGTTAAATTAGTATAGTTTTAAGAAGATAAATATTTATGTTACTGATATATGTACCAAGACTCAATTCGAGGACTCATTATGCAATTGAGGTGTGTTTTAACCATGTTTTTAAGTTAGATTTTAAAATCACAAGCGATTTAAATGAGTTTGAAAAGTCTAATTTGCCGTGTTTGTGGTATGCTCCTGAAAAAGTGTCGGATAAACCAGGTATAATAAGTGATGCAATGATGTGGGATAAAAAACTAATCATCGATTCGCCTGGACGTACAATTCTTGAAAATACTAATGTTTTATTTCCTACTCAATCGATATTGCTGCCAAATTTCGACCTCTTCGCTGCATGTTTTTGGCATGTAACACGTATGGAAGAGTATAATCATTATGCCATAAGTGCTGACACACGTTTTTCATCGGAAAAAAGTATTGCACGTAAAACAGGCATCTTGCACAAACCAATAGTTCATATTTGGACAGAGATGTTTCTTAAAGTACTAAAACAACTTTATCCAGATCTTGAATACTCAAAACCTTCGTACAAGTATATCCCAACTGTTGATGTCGATAGTGCATTTATGTACAGATATCAAGGTTTCTTCACTAACTTCTCTGGATTTGTAAAAGACATTTGCAATAAAGAGTTTAAGGCAGTAAAAAAACGGTATAGAGTTCTTACTAAAAAAGAAGTTGACCCTTGGTTTTGCTTTGATGAAATCACTGAGCTACATGAGAAATACAATTTAAAACCAAAATATTTTTACTTGGTTGCTAAGCATAGTAAGTTAGACAGAAATGTTTCTCCTTCAAGAGTACGAGTTAAGAAACTAATTGCAGATTTAGTAAAAAAACACAATATAGGTATTCATTATTCGTATCGAGGTAATGACAAACCTAAACTATGGAATAAAGAACTTAAAGTTTTATCAAGACTCACCGGGCAGGAAATTTTCTCATCTCGCCAACATTATTTATTTGTACGCTTCCCATCTACTTATGAGCAATTGATAAAATTAGGAATGAAACGAGACTATTCAATGGTTTATCCAGATATGCCAGGTTTTAGAATGGGAGTAACAGTCCCTGTTCCATTTTTTAATCTAACAACAAATAAAAAGACAGATTTTTGGCTTTATCCAACAACGATAATGGATACAAGTTTTACGAAATACCAAAATATGACTTTTGATGAGGCAACTGAGCATTGCATGGGAATAATAAACTACACCAAACAATATGGTGGCACACTGATAACACTTTGGCATAATGAATCCTTATCAGAATACGGAAAATGGGAAGGCTGGAATACAGTTTATGAGAATATTTTAAAGACTGCTACAGAAGAATAAAAAGCAATATAAACAAAATCCCTCTCGGGGCCATTAAATTTAGATTTAAAGTCTTATGGGTTCAATCCGAGTTATTGTTAAATGTTGCAACAAATCCTTAGACTTTGCTCACTTCAAATGTCTAAGCACAACGTAGTGCATCGCAAATTAATTTCTAACAAAACATAAAAGTACTCCACACGATATTAACGAAGGAATAAGCATATCGGTTCACATACCTTTAGCTCACGAGTTTTGGCGAGTAATACCGATAATATGACAAATAATTATGAGCGATTTGTCGTTCTCTTGCAAATACTATACAGAAATTGTTTAGTCTTTTACCTTTTTTGGTCAAGACTTTTCTTGGCATAAGAAAACCAGTACAGTTTTTGCTTTAGAGCAAAAAGTAAATGATAAGAATCCAATTAAATCTATAATTGTTCAATCATCCCTGTAAATATTTTGGTCATTTTAGTTTCGGCTTGTACTGCAACTTTTTGCACTTCCTCGTGAGTTATTTCAACAATTTTGCCTGGCACCCCAAGATCAGTTATAATTGACATTGCAAAACATGGGATCCCCATTTGACGAGCAACAATAGCCTCAGGAACAGTTGACATTCCAACAGTATCCGAACCAATTATTCTAAAGAAAACGTATTCGGCAGGAGTTTCAAAAGTTGGTCCAGTTGTAGCAGTATAAACTCCTTCTTGCACTTTTATTTCAAGTTTATTGGCTAATTCTTTTGCTTTAACAATAAGCGTTTTATCATAAACCTCACTCATGTCAGGAAAACGTGGTCCAAATTCAGATTCGTTTCTTCCAATTAATGGGTTTGGGACTAGACAAATATGGTCATTGATTATCATTAAATCGCCAATTTCAAACTTAGGATTAACTCCACCACTGGCGTTTGAAATGAAAAGAGTTTTTATCCCGAGATA
>CAYNKH010000030.1:9994-23232 GCA_964397745.1 uncultured Bacteroidales bacterium
TAGGATTAACTCCACCACTGGCGTTTGAAATGAAAAGAGTTTTTATCCCGAGATACTTCATTACTCGCACAGGAAAAACTACTTTAGACATTTCGTATCCCTCATAATAATGAAAACGACCTTGCATAGCAACAACATTTTTGCCTCCAAGCTTTCCAAAAATAAGTTTTCCACTATGTCCTTCAACTGTACTCACAGGGAAATTGGGTATATCTTCGTATGATATACTAATTTCAACATCAATTTCTCTTACTAATCCACCAAGACCAGTACCAAGGATTATTCCTACTTCAGGCTCTGATTTAACATGAGTTCTTATATAATTTACTGTATCTTTTATTGTTTCTAACATAACTAAATATTTGATTATTAAACTGTTGTTTATCGTCCTCACTACAAAGAAGTCTTACTTCAATAGGAATGCAATATACATATTTTTTAACACTCTCACTAAATAAATTTATTGTTTTTAACCTGATTGCATCTTTTTCAGTAACTAAAATAATTTTGTCATCTGTAATTTTATTAAATTCTGCCTCGATATTGGAGATGTCTCGTTTATTAAAATTATGATGATCGGGGTAGCGCAGATGCTTAACATTTTTACAATTTTCCTTTAAGTAATCGGCAAAACTTTTACTTCTTGCAATACCCGAGAGCGCTAAAACATTGAGGTCTTTAAGCCTCTCTTTATTAATTGTTTTATTACTGTCTCCAAATACAGGAACAATATCAAGATAATCAAAAGTTGAAAAAAACAAGTATTGAAATGGCCTGATATCTATCTCTTTGCTTAAGATACGCCGTTCTATAGGTTTAAGATCATTTGGACACTTGCTATAAATAACTATATCGGCTCGATAGCTTGCAGAGCGAGTTTCTCGAAGCATGCCAAGAGGTAACAAATAATCCTCCGCTATTGGATGATTGTAATTGTTTAACAAAATTTGAAGCCCTGGTTTTATTTTCCGGTGCTGAAAAGCATCATCAAGAATAATAAGATTCAAATCGGGATACAATTTCAAAAGCTCTTCAACTCCTTTTGTGCGACTTTCGCTAACTGCAACAACAGAATTGGGGTATTTGAGTTTTATTTGTAGTGGTTCATCTCCGGCTTCAAAGTGTGTGTTATAGGTTTCAACAAGCCTAAAACCTTTAGTTTTACGTTTATACCCTCTACTTAAAACTGCCACAGAAAACTCCTTGCTCAACATTTTTAACAAAAACTCGGTATGTGGGGTTTTGCCTGTTCCTCCTACGCTAAGGTTACCAATTGAGATGATAGGGATATTATACTGTTTTGATTTTAAGATATTGTTTTCGTAACAAAAGTTCCGTACTGAAACCACCATACCATATAAGGCTGAAAGAGGAAATAATAATAAGCATCGCAGTATCTTCAAGTTATCTTTCATATCTTTTTCCAATAGAATTTTAAAATTATATAAAAATCGCTTACTACCAAAATATTTAAAGCAAATATCCGTTAAAGCAAAGAATATTATACGTAATAAGTTTGTTCTTATTAAAGTAAAATGTAATTTTGTGGAAAGATATATTAATTTTAAAACGGTTAAAAAATGACTGATTATTTAACAAAAGCACAGCAGTTTTTTGAAAAACATAGAGACATGGGAGCAGCTGTTCCGATGGCCAAATATATGAAAAATCAATTCTCATTTCTTGGAATACCTGCCTCCAAAAGAAAAGATATTTTTAGAGTGTTTTTTAATACATGCCCAATACCAGATCTTGACAACTCAAAAATAATTGCTAAGGAACTGTTTAACTTACCAGAGAGAGAATATCATTATTTTGCCATTCAGTTGCTAACTAAACATAAAAAAAGATGGGCACCAACAGATATTATATATTTTGAAAGTCTAATACTTACTAACTCATGGTGGGATACGGTCGACCTTATTAGTAGCAGAATTATTGCTCCTTTCTTTAAAAAATATCCAAACCTTACAGAAGCAATGACTGACTCGTGGAGTGCATCTAAAAATATTTGGCTCAAACGTGTTTCTATAATATTTCAGTTATCATACAAAGAAAACACTAATATAGAAATACTTACTCGCCATATCCTCGATAATGCCTCACATAACGATTTCTTTATTCAAAAAGCAATTGGCTGGGCATTACGCGAATATTCAAAAACTGATTACAAATGGGTTTTAAATTTTATTATCCAAAGCTCAACACTAAAGCCGCTAAGCAAACGCGAAGCAATTAGGTGGATTGACAACAAAGGTTTGATAGAATAAAGAGCTATTCTGAAAAGTATTGTCGCTTTGCATTCATAATTAATTATTATTATATGAAAAATGCAGCAGTTTTTATTCTTTCTTTTTTGTTTATATTCTTTTTCTCAAAGCTCAAAGCTCAAGAATATGACTTTTATAAACATGCCTATAAGTTTATAAAAGCCGCTGACCATCAAAACGATACCCGTGTAAAGCATTATGATGTAGGATTTTACCATCTTGAACTCGAAATAACTAACGCATCAGTAGAAATATCGGGTAATGCTAAAATATTGTTAGATTTACTTGATGACTATAACAATGAACTTGTGTTTGAGTTAAAATCAAACATGCTAGTTGACTCAGTTAAGATTAATGGAAACCTGCTTGCTTACACACACAGCGATGATAATATTGTAATTGAATATTTACATACTACCCCTTATAGTGCAGATTATCAAGTATCAGCTCAGATTTATTATCATGGAGAGCCTTTAGACGGATTATTTAATAAATCCAAAATTTACGAATCTCAATTGTTTCATTTTACTTATTCTATAACAGAGCCATATTTTGCCAAATATTGGTTTCCATGTAAGCAAGTCTTGACAGACAAAGCCGATTCATCGTATTTCTCAATTATCTTAGACGAAAATTTAAAAGCAGGATCGAACGGGTTGCTTGTAAATGAAGTATCTGTTGGTGAAAACAAAAAACGAATGGATTGGCAATCATCTTATCCTATTGCATATTATTTAATTTCTGTTGCGGTAGGGAATTATATGGATTTTAGTTTTGACAGTGAAATTGAGGAATTCGGGACAAGTGTTTATGTACAAAATTTTATCCCAAACAGTGCTGCATATTTGGAAAACGTGGACTGGTACATATATCGAGTAAACGACATGCTAGATGTCTTGTCGCACCGGTGGGGGCTATATCCTCACCATACAGAAAAGTACGGACATTGCATTATCCCTTATGGTGGAGGAATGGAACATCAAACTATGACAAGCTTAGGCAGTTTTAGTTTTCGTCTAGTTATGCATGAACTTGCACATTCCTGGTTTGGTAATTATGTTACTTGTGCTAGTTGGCAGGATATATGGATAAATGAAGGCTTCGCAACTTATGGTGAATATCTTGGAGAGGAAATAATTCAACCCGAGGGATATGATCAAAATTGGTTAGAAGAATGTCAGAGCTATGCCAAAGAAGCTGTAATAGGTTCGGTTTATGTTCCGTTCGAAGAATTAAATAGCGTTAATAGAATTTTTAATTCCCAATTAAGCTACCGTAAAGGAGCTTGCCTTGTGCACATGTTAAGATATATCGTAAATAATGACGATGCGTTTTTTGCTGCCTTAAGAGAGTTTTTATACCAATATGGCAATAGCACAGCAACAGCCGAAGATCTTAAACTTGTTCTTGAAACAGAAACTGGAATTAATTATGATAACTTCTTTTCAGAGTGGTACTATGGTGAAGGATATCCCATGTATGAGGCTTTATGGTATCAAAACGGAACAGTATTAAATGTTGAACTTACTCAAACTACTACTGCAATGGCTACTCCGCTTTTTACAATACCTATTGAATTTAAAATCATTTATGATGATGCCTCATTTGAGATTGTACGGAAAAATGTTAATGCTAATTATTCTAATTATATTCTAAATGTTGCAGGACTAGTTACAGAAGTAGTTGTAAATCCAGATTTGTATGTGTTGGCGGATGTGAACTCCATTCAAAGTGTTGATAATAAAAAGGTTAGCAATGCGTATAAAATTTATCCAAACCCGTCAGATAAATCACAGCTAACTATATTATCTGAATTTGATAAAGATATTGGATTCTCTTTGTTTGATATGTCGGGACAAAGAATCTTTTCTGGAAATTACAGTGGATATGAAATTATTCCAGACTTAACAGATGTTAAAGCAGGTGTCTATTTAATTAGAATTAATGATGGCGAAACAATTTTCACAGAAAAATTGGTTTTGTTGTAATAAAGACCAATCACAAAATTTTATGATAAAAATACTAAACTTTAGAAATGTCTAAACTAACATTTTCGAGAGTTGCATTTCTACACAAAAACCTTTAAACCATGCTATGTGCTACCAGTTGAAGTAATCAAAGCGAGTAATAACGCAACTGTCGGAGATTATGAATAAACACTACTTAGTTTTATATAGTTCTTCTACGCTTACCTTTTCAACTCTCATCCCATCATTTAAGATTTTTGAAATTATGCTATACGGAGCTGTTACCACCTCTTCGTCAGGCTCTAATCCTTCTGTTATTTGGATATAATATGCGTCTTGGATACCAGTTGTTACAATTTTTTTAGCAATTGTTCCATCTTTGTAAACAAACACTACCTCTTGAAGATTAGAAATGTCTTTTGTCATATTTTCTTGCGAGTTATCATCCTGAGATTTTTCTGCTGCAAGATTTGTATGAGCCGAATCAACTCGTATTGTAACTGCTGATATTGGAACAGTTGGAACATCATAAACTGTTTTAGTGTTTATATCCACCGTTGCCGACATACCTGGTCGAAACGGGTATGAGTTTTGCTCAGTTATAAGATCCTTGTATGATTCGGGGAGTATTCTGATTTTGACTTTAAAATTAGTTACCTGATCGACTGATAATCCGCTTGTAGAAGCCGAGTTTGCAATTTCGGTTACAATTCCTTTAAATATCCTTTTCAGATATGCATCTACCTGAATATCAGCACTATCGTTAAGCTTAATTTTAACAATGTCGTTTTCGTTAACATCCACAATTACTTCCATTACATTAAGATTTGCAATTCGCATCATCTCTGTTCCTGCCATCATTTCGGTTCCTACAACTCGTTCGCCAATTTCGATATTTAGTGCAGAAATTGTTCCGTCCATTGGTGCATATACGCTTGTTTTTCGCAAATTTTCTTGTGCTTCTCTAATAGTTGCTTGCGAGCTTATGAGTGCAAAATTTGCAGATGTTACACTTGCCTCGGCAGCTTTAACATCAGCTATTCCCATTTGGTAAGCAGCGAGAGCATTTTCGTATTCTGCAAGCGAAATAACGCCCTCATCGTAAAGGGCTTTATTACGGTTAAACGATAATTCGGTTTGATTAAATTGTGCTTTTACTTGTTCAAGTCGTGCTTTACTGTTAATTAAGTTTGCATTTGCAGAGTTTCCAGCTGCAATAGTTCGTTCTACTGCCGATTCGTAAATGTCAGGTTTAATTTTTAATAAAAAATCGCCTTTTTTTACTGAATCGCCTTCTCGTACAGCAAGTTCAACAATTTCGCCCGAGACATCAGGGCTTAACTTAATATCCATTTCGGGTTGTATTTTACCAC
Source organism: uncultured Bacteroidales bacterium (assembly GCA_964397745.1). Taxonomy (GTDB): domain Bacteria; phylum Bacteroidota; class Bacteroidia; order Bacteroidales; family ML635J-15; genus Bact-19. The sequence continues at coordinate 15,605 of CAYNKH010000030.1, forward strand.
TTGCGGTAACAACTTCGCTAATATTTCTTTTTGCGACAATTTCTGTACTTACTTTATGGAGATTTTCATTTCCAAACCAGTTAGCTTTTTTTCCAATTATCAAAATAACAATAATCACTAAAGCACCAATTATAGACCATTTAGTGATCTTTCTCTTTCTTTTTTGACTGTGTGTCTTTATGTTTTTGCCCATGTTTTATTTAGGTTAAATTTTAATGCTTATACCTCTGTAAAAATCAAGGATTTTTAGTTTAAAAATATAATCATATTTTGCACGTATAAGCTCTGTTTGTGTTTTTGTGAGATTGTTTTTTACAACATTGTAATCGGTTGAGTTTAATAATCCTTGCTCATATCTTATTTGTGTGTAAGAAAAACTTAATTCCATTGCTTGTAGGGTTTTTTGTGTTGCAAGGTTTTGTTTTAATGCAGATTGGGCATCAGAATGAGCTTGTTGGATGTTTTTGTAGAGATCTTTTCTTGCTTGATCCACCTGAAGTTTTGTTTGTTTTAAATATATTTTTGAATTATTGACATTTGTTTTAGTTTGCCAGCCATTGAAAACAGGAATGCTTAAATTGAAAATAATAGCTGTACTTGCATTATCCTTAAGTTGGTCTGAAAAAGGTTTTGTAGCATAAGTGTAATCATAAGAGTATTGATAAACATCTAATATTCCTCCCGAATTGTCGCTTGCAAAACCTGACAGATATGGTGTTCCCATATTTATTTGATCAATGGCTTTAGCTGCACTAGAGAAGCCTGTTCCATAAGATGCACTCATGCTTAGTTGAGGATAAAATGAGCCTTTAGCAATTGCCAGATTTCGTTCAGAGCTAAGATAGTTTAGCTCGGCATATTCGATTTCGGGCATTTTTTGTTTTGCTTCTGAGTAAATTTGGTCTATACTTAAAAGAGCAGATTCTGTGTCTATATTAGTAATGTCTGGACGAATTATAGAAAAAGCATCATTGCTTTCAAGCTCTAATATCTGCATTAGTGTAAGTATTGCAAGATTTAGCTGGTTTTCATAATTTACAATATTTAATTCTTCATTTGCTAATTGTGCAGAAATTTCATATTTATTTTGCTCTGGCAAACTTCCACCATCAACCAATTTTATTGTTTGCTCCAACTGTTGTTCAGTTATTGCCATTTGTTGCTGAGCAATATCAACAAGATCCATCGAATACAGAACATTAAGATATGCTGATGCAATAGCAAGACTAATATTGTTCTTTGTTTGCTCCAAAAGTAAAAAACTAGCTCTTTGATCTATTTCTGCTTTCTTAATAGTATTATATTTTTGCATCCCGCTAAATAAAGTTAGAGATGATGAGACTTGAAAATTTGAGGATGAGAAATTGTCTGTTGAAAAATCATTTGTGTAGCGATCAACACTGCGTCCAAGGGTAAAATTCTGACTTGCACCAGCATTTAATCCTGGAAGGAGCGAGAGTTTTGATTGCTGTAATTGATTATTGTTTAGTTCAACATTTAATTCCTGAGTTTTTATTTGTATGTTATTCTCAAGAGCATAGTTTATACATCTTTCCAAACTCCATTGCTCTTGTGCAGACACTGAGAGAACAAGCGTAGAAAACATTATTATTAGGAAGTTCTTTTTCATACTTAAAATATTACGCTAAATTAAATAAAAAATTTCTATTACCATTTATTATTGAGAAATTTAATTAAATTTTAACTAAGAGGAGTAATCTGTTGCGTCTTGTGGTTCAATTTCAAATTGCAAAACCATCGAATAACTGTGACCAGGAAATAGAGAACTGTTTTCTGTGATTTATAGGATAACTTAAACAGTTTTGTTGATGAAGTTACTACAATGATTTTTAAAATTTTTTCTTGTAAAAATGGCAGTATGGATTTGAGCCTGTTTTTGAATAATAGTCTTGATGATATTTTTCAGCTATATAAAATTTACTGGCAGGAGTTAATCGTGTTACAGGTTTATATCCCTTTTGCTTTAAGATTTGTATTAGACTTTCGGTAATTTCTTTTTGTTTTTCGTTAGTGTAAAAAATTTCGGAGCGATATTGACTTCCAACGTCTGGACCTTGTCGGTCGAGTTGCTCGGGGTCGTGTATTTCAAAAAATAGTTTTGCAAGATCTTCAAAGGATGTTGTACTCGGGTCAAAAATAACTTGAACAGCTTCTGCATGTCCTGTGTTTTTGTTGCATACTTCTTCATAAGTTGGATTAATTCTATGACCTCCAGTATAGCCAACTTCGGTTGAAATAACTCCAGGAACAATTTTAAGATGATGCTCTACTCCCCAAAAACAACCAGCAGCAAAAATTACAGTTTCATATTTAATGCTATCATTTGTGCTAATTTCTATAGGTTCGAAATTTAATGAAATTGAATTCACACAATGTCTTGTGTTAGTTGGCGTAAAACCCTCACCTACAAAGACATGTCCTAAATGCCCACCACAATTAGCACAGATAATTTCAGTTCGCATTCCATCTTTATCGGGAACTTCCGTTACTGCACCTTGTATTACATCTTCGAAAGCCGGCCAACCGCATTTAGCATCAAATTTATTGTCAGATTTAAATAATGGGGCATCGCATTGCTTACATTTGTATATTCCTGTTTCATAATGATTATCGTAAATGCCAACGAATGGACGTTCAGTACCCTTATCTACAATTACTCTTTTTTCTTCAGCTGTTAATTTATTGTATTTCATATCAGTGTTTTTGTTTTGACAACTAATGCCTGCAGAACTTGCTAGCAAAATCAAAATGATTATAATCTTATTCATTACAAATTGCATTTCTTTTATAACAAATTTAAGACTTAAAAGTTTTACAATAAATTTTATTAATGTTCAAAAATATTTTTGACATTTCGACCCGAGGGAGAAATCTTATTGCCTGAATGTAATATTTTATTTTTATCGAACAACACTAGGTTAAATCACTGTATTTCAAACAGATTATTTTTTTATGATAATAAAAATAAAATTTATTAATCATATTTGAATAAAATATCTTAGTTTTGCACTAAAGTTCTGTCACGATATAAGTTCTTAATAATTAGATAGTTAACAATGAGCGATCAGATTAAACACGAATGTGGAATTGCAGTTTTGCGATTACTAAAACCCTTATCATACTATCAGGAGAAATATGGGTCTTGGCGATATGGTATCAATAAGTTGTATCTGTTAATGGAAAAGCAGCATAATCGCGGACAAGACGGAGCTGGAGCACTCAGTCTCAAACTAAATCCAGCACCTGGCTTAAAATACATTTCACGAACTCGATCTATACAGACAAATCCAATAATTGATTGTTTTAATGAGATATACTCATCAATAGATGAGGAGTTAAAAAACAATGCTAATAAATTGAATGACGTAGTTTGGGCAAAAGATAATGTGAGGTTTGCTGGTGAACTTTATATGGGGCATTTACGTTATGGTACATTTGGTAAAAATAATGTTGATTTGGTACACCCAGTATTGAGAGTTAGTAATTGGCGATCAAAAACACTTGCCTTAGCTGGGAATTTTAATCTCACAAATGTTAACGAGCTATTTAATTATCTAATAAATTTTGGACAACACCCTAAGGAATACTCCGATACAGTTACCGCATTAGAATTAATCGGTTTGTTTATGGAAGAGGAAAATCAAAAATTGTTCCGAGAGTATAAAAATCAAGGATATAGTAATTATGAAATCAGTAATCTTATTGAAGAGAATATTGATGTTGCTAAAGTTTTAAGAGAGGCTACACATAATTGGGACGGAGGATATGTAATGGGTGGAGTCTTGGGACATGGCGACTCGTTTATTGTTAGAGATCCTTGGGGTATAAGACCTGTATATTATTATCACGATGATGAAATATTTGTTGCGACCTCGGAGCGTCCAGTTATACAAACGGCAATGCATGTAGATTATAATAAAATAAAAGAATTAGAGCCAGGCTCTGCCGTTATTGTCAAAAGATCTGGTGAGATAAAAAATCAGATGATCAGAATTCCTGAGAAAAAGTCTTCGTGTAGCTTCGAAAGGATATATTTCTCGAGAGGAACAGACTATGAAATATATAATGAAAGAAAAAATCTTGGCGAATATCTTGTACCCGAAATTTTAAAAGCCATTGATTATGATTTTGAAAATACTGTTTTTTCATTTATTCCAAATACCTCAGAAACTGCTTTTTATGGGATGTTAAAAGGCTTAGAATCCTATCTTAATTTTTATAAACAAACAAAGATAATAGAGAGTAAAGAAAAGATGTCGAATGCAGACTTGAAAAAACTCTTGGAATTACGACCTCGTGTTGAAAAAATTGCGGTTAAAGATGTTAAAATGCGAACATTTATTACTCAAGATGAGGATAGAAATGAGCTAGTGCAACACGTTTATGATGTTACATATGGAACAGTAAAAGACAATATTGACACTTTGGTTATTATTGACGACAGTATTGTGAGAGGCACAACTTTAAAGCAGAGTATTTTAAAAATATTAGATAGGCTAAAACCAAAGAAAATTATAGTCGTATCTTCTGCACCGCAAATACGATATCCAGATTGTTACGGAATTGATATGACAAAAATAAATGACTTTATTGCATTTAATGCTGTTATAGATTTGTTGAAAGAAACTGGGCAGCAAAATTTAATAGATGATGTATATCAGAAATGTAAAGAGCAGCAAAATCTTCCAAAAGAGGATGTGGTTAATTATGTACGGAATATTTATAAGCAATTTACACCAAGTGAGATTTCAGCACGTATAGCATCTCTGATCAAAAACGAATCAATTAATGCTGATTTTCAAGTAATTTTCCAAAGCATAGAAAACTTGCATAAAGCTTGCCCCGACAACAAAGGAGATTGGTATTTTACTGGGAATTATCCCACCCCTGGCGGAAATAAGGTTGTTAATACTTCGTTTATTAATTTTTATGAGAAAAATAACAAAAGAGCTTACTAAAAATGTCGAGAGTGATTCTGTAATCCAGTGATACACACTCCTGACCATTTATGACCATTTTGACACTCCAAACTCCCCTCTCCCCTCTCCCAACTCGTAACTCGTAATCCAAAGATTTGTCTTTATGCAAAATAACCGATATTAATGAATTACTGTAACAGTTCCTGTGTATGGTTCATCGCCATTAAATAAGTTTAAAAAGAAAACATAAGTCCCTGCTGGAACAAGTTTGTCATTAAATCGTGCATCCCATTCTTTATTTTCTGGAGTAGAATAATATATTTGTTGTCCCCATCGGTTAAATACCTGCGTAACAGACATAGGAAATTTATCTAACCCGTCAATAACCCAAGTATCGTTAATCCCATCACCGTTAGGTGTAAACGCATTAGGTATTTTTATGCAATCAACAGGATTGTCTGTAAGGGTAATAAGATTCATTTGTTTTGAGCAAGAGTTTTCATCTACTACTTCGATATTATAAATACCTTCAGATAAGTTATTAATAACAAAATCTGGGAATAGCATTTGTTGGAATCGGTACGTATAAGGTTCTGTTCCGCCACTTGCAATTATTTCAATATAACCATCGTTGTTGCCAATACAGCTAGGATTATAAGTGTTTATAGATGCAATTAGTTCTGATGGACTGCTGATAGAAATGTTCTCAGTACTTAGACAGTTATGTGAATCTCTTACGCTGATGGTATAATTATCTGCAGCTAAATTATTGTGAAAAGAGCCATCGGCGTGATGCCTATCATTGTATATTTCATAAGTGTAAGGATCTACGCCTCCCGATGCCTCCATCTGTATTGCACCATTCATAGAATCATAACATAACAGGTTCTCAATAGTGTAGAGTAAATTTATTTTTTCAGGCTCATTTATTGTATAACTTCCTGTTAGTGAGCATTGGTTGGAATCTGTTATTGTTAGGTTGTAATTTCCTGGTGGCAGGTCTGATATATTAGCATTTGACATCTCGTTATCCCAGTTATAACTGATTGAAGGCGTTCCTCCTGATACAATAGTGTTTATTGAGCCGTCATTTGCGTTATAGCAACTGATGTCATGGATTATTGTTTCTAAAGATAGTGGAGCAGGGGCAGCAGGAACAGTTACTTCTGCAATTGAAGTACAGCCATTATTGTCGCTAACAAGATAAGTATGTGTACCAGAACTTACTTCGAAAGTTCCAGTTCCAGTATATGTTGGTGTTCCTCCTATTGCAGATACTGTTACTGTTGCATTTTCTCCTGCACATGCAATTTGAATATAACTGGCGTTTGCAATTAGTTGAGGTGGATTTATTAGAGTGTAATTTGTTGTTGCCTGACATCCATTTATATCAGTAATATGTATGCTGTAAACACCAGAATGCAAGTCGTCTATGTTGTAGTTCGCTGTATTTGAGACAAGGGTGGTTGAGTCAAATGCAATGTTATATGGTCCTGTTCCGTTTGAAATGATAACCGCTATTGCACCGTTTGCTTCTCCATAACATGCTGGATGATTAATTAAGCTTGCACTTGCACTCATATTATCGGTAAATCCGATGCTAAGAGTTTGTGTGCCCTGACAGCCATGAGCATCAATTATTGTTACAGTATAGTCTCCTGTAGAAAGATTACTGGCTGCACCATTATTAATACCTGCTGCATTTGCTGGCCATAAGTATGTATAGTTTGGTGTGCCATTAACTCCACTTATCTCTGCCGTGCCTGGAGCATCACAAAACTGATTTGTTGTGCTAATTATTTCTGATTCTAACAATTCAACTTCTACTGTAATATCAGTACTAGTTGCACATTGACCTGTATTAGGTGTAAATGTATAAGTTGTTGTTGTCGTATTGCTAATTACTGGAGACCATGTGCCATTTATTCCGTTTGTTGATGTTAAGGGCAATGAAGGAATACTTGTTCCATAACAATAAGGACCAACAGGAGCGAATGCAGGTAAAAGATTTTCATTTACAATAATTTGCATAGTCGTTGTTGTTGCACATTGTCCTGATGTAGGAGTAAACGTATAAGTTGTTGTTGCCGTATTGTTAATTACTGGAGACCATGTGCCGTTGATATTGTTTGTTGAAGTTGTAGGTAAAGTCGAAATACTCTCTCCAGAACAATATGGTCCTGATGTTGCAAATTCAGGTAAGGTATTTTGGTTTATCGAAATTGTCATACTTGTAGTATTTGCACATTGACCTGCGTTAGGAGTAAATGTATAAGTTGTGGTAGCAGTGTTGTTAATTGCAGGAGACCATGAACCAGTAATGCTATTTATAGATGTCGTTGGCAATGGATTGATTGTTTCACCTGCACAATACGAACCAACTGCATTAAATGTTGGAGTTGTAAGCGGTGTGATATTAATTGTAAGTGTTGTAGTTGTAGCACATTGACCTGATGTAGGTGTAAAAGTATAAGTTGTTGTTGTTGTATTGTTAATTGCAGGAGACCATGTTCCAGTAATACTATTGTTTGATGTTGTTGGTAATGCAGGGATTGATGTTCCAGAACAATATGGACCAACTGCATTAAATGCTGGAGTTGTAAGCGGTGTAATATTAATCGTAAGTGTTGTAGTCGTTGCACATTGACCAGACGTAGGTGTAAACGTATAAGTAGTTGTTGCTGTATT
>CAYNKH010000031.1:0-23192 GCA_964397745.1 uncultured Bacteroidales bacterium
TAAATTATTTATTTTCGCATTAAAATATAAACGAGACCTTAGGTCTTTTTGAGATTTAACAGGTTAAATAGTCGAATAAAACAAGTTTCATAAAAGTATGCTAAACAAGACACCAACACAATGAATAAAAGAATTTACATACAAGATTGGTTAAAATTAAAACCTTATGACAAACAAGCGATAACGGATGCATATTATCTAGATGTCTGTAATGATGTTAAAAAACTTATTACAACAAATAAACAAGCATTAATTTTACAAGTGTATTTAGATAAAAATGATATTAATACATTATGTTGTTTTTTAACATCATATTTTGAGGATATAATTTCCGAAACAAATATTTGGAATTCTTTTATAAACTCGCATAAACAATTGTACAATAAACAAATTCCTTTTTATAGTTTAGATAATTATTATGAAGAAGAAATAAATCCTCAAGATATTAGTTTTTTAATCTGGTATTTTTTAAATACTATACAAGAAGAAAAATTTATAGCTCCTTTTAATCTTTTTATTGTTGAAACCGCACAAATAATAATGGACATATTTGATAAAGAATGGGAATATGCCCCTAAAAATAAACAATTAAAATCTTTTTATCAAATAGATGAAAACGAAGAAGATTATTATATCGCCCGCAATTTAATTGACACAATGTTATTTAAAACATATCTATTTTACCCCGATAGTGCGATAAAATTACAAGAAAAAGCACTTGTAATAATTGAAAACAGCAAGGATACTGCAAACATATTGATGTACTTAAACGAAAATAGAGATATAACCCTGCATACAACTTATACTCGATTACTTAGTTTAAAAGGCAAAGAATGGGCTGCTGAAATATTAAACAAGAATCATAAACTTAAAAAAGACTTTTTAAACATTTCAAAAAAAATACTAGGTCTTTTCTTATACAAAGGACAAGACAATGAAAATATTTTTATTGAACATATTGCATCAAGCAAAAAATTTAATTTAACAAAGAAGTCTTTTGACCTTTCTGACACTTTAACAAAAGTGGATACAATTTTGTTTATGGGTATTGTTTTATGGAAAAACGAATGGTGGTTTTCTGGTGTGTATTTTCAACAGCCATTTAATCCTGATATAATCTTGGATGAAAAGAATTCATTAGAAAACAGAATGATTGTCAACTTTTTAGATCATGAAAAAAAAGACACTGAAAAAATGTTAAAAATGCAATTATCAAGATTTCAAGATTTTAACAATGGCTCACAAATAGCATTTTTACCATCAGAAAGTATCAATGAATTTTACAAAGGATATTTTGATTTCTTTAATGATTCTTTAAATCTATCTGATGATGAAATTAAAGAAGCAAAACAAAGAGCAAAAAATGATGGTTTTTTTGGCACAGATGATAAACATAAAGACTTTTCCAAAGTAGCAGAAACTGGATTAGTTTTTTTTAATCCCAATAGTGGATGTGAAATTGCATTAGATGTTAATTCTGCATTTCCTATGAAATCAAACCCATATTTTAATGAAGAAGACAGTGAAGAACATGTAATGCGTTTACTATTAAATGATGGTTTATCTGCTGAATTAGTTTTGTTTTGCATAGATAATTGTAAAACTAAGTTGTCATTTTTTAAAGAGGGTCTTGGTAAAAAATACTTAGATGATATTGATTTCTTATTAAGATTTTGGAAAAAGCACAATTATCACGCTACACCACTTATAACTTATACTGGAAAAGACAAAGAGCCAGCCAGTAAATAATCAAGTAAACTGCCCCCCCACTTTCTCGGATTTATAATTAGAGTATTAGTAACCTGAGTTCTATATGATTTTTGAGTTCAGAACGCTTAGGAATTGTTAAACAACAAACTAAGCATTTTGACTTGCTCTTTTTTTGATATATTTTAAGATAGCAAAACTACCTATCCCAGCGAGTAAATAAAATATGGGCAAAATGTAAATATCAAATCGTGAATCATGCTCGGCATACGAAACTGCAATAACAAAAAGATGTGCTATTATATATGCAACGGAGATAAGAGTTCGCTTATCTTTTCGATATGCAAATATTCCAATTAGTGCTAGAAAATATGCTGGTACAATCCAAATAAGCATTCTTAATTTGTATTTTACCGAGTGAAATGGTCTGATATGCATTAAACTATATCCCATACGATAAACAGCAAGTTTTATACATGGTCCAGGATGACGAACAATGTATTTTATTCCATTTGTCCAGTTGCTATCGTCTATATTTTCGTCCTGAGGCATATCAAGATTTAACTCTTCGTGTCCCCAAACTGTTACTCCTTTTTTAAGGTTTTCGATAGGTGTAGTAATTTGAATGGATTTGTTAAACAATCCTACCCATGCCATACTTAGCGTGAAACCAATAAGGACAGAGCCTAAAAAAACCATTTCCATTTTCTTTGTTTAGGAATCCTAATTACCAAAAAAATTACCCATACAGGAATTAGAATCCACCCGTTTGGACGTATTAGAATTGTTAATATAAGTACAGGAATACTATATGCAAGATGTTTTAGTTTCTTTGTTTCTATTAATTGGATCAAACACCAAAGACTCAGAATTACAAAGGAGGTGTATAAGGATTCTGTAAGGATATACATGTGCCAAGATACTACAAAAGGATTACATAGATAAAGTCCAGCAGCAACAAGTCCAGCAAATTTTGAATTGGTAATTTTTCTAGAAATATCGAACAATGCTAATGCAGAAACAAGTGCAAATAATAACTGAATTACAACAAGCGATTCGATAGGCAAGTTTATTAGTTTTGTAAAAGCAATTATCAGCATATACCCAATAAACTGCATCTCACGTCCTACCAAAGCACTGCCATTTAGTAATTTGTCGGCTCCATTTATGTACCTATCTGTATCAAGCCAATGTTTGACACCATGTAAACCATTACTTATATCTCCAGTTTGCCAGTTTGAGTAATTTAACCAGAAAAACCGTATAATAATCAAAGCTATTATTAAGACAAACAAAAATTTATTGTTTTTTTTGATAAAGGTATCGAGTTCTATGATAATATTTGCAACGCTTTTAGTCATAATTGTTTTCAAACTAAAAGTAGAATATTTTTTTTAATCATGCAAATAAAAAAGGCTTACAAAATTTAACATTCTGTAAGCCTTGCTGTTAGTGCTCCCCCTCTAGGACTTGAACCTAGGACCCCCTGATTAACAGTCAGGTGCTCTAACCAACTGAGCTAAGGAGGAAAAGCGTTGCAAAACTAATAATGTTTTTTAACTTTGCAAAATAAATTTTCAAAATAATTTAATTTATGGCAAAAATAATCGCAATGGGAAATGCACTAGTTGACATCATGACTATGCTTGATGACGACCAAGTGCTTAACAATCTGAATCTTCCGAAAGGAAGCATGCAACTAGTAGATGCAGAAACGAGCAAAAAAGTTCAAGAATTTACTGAACATTTATCAAAAAGTTTAGCTAGTGGAGGTTCTGCTGCAAACTCAATCAGAAGTTTAGCAACATTAGGTACTAAAACAGGGTATCTTGGTAAAATAGGTAGAGATAAAATGGGCGAATTCTTTGCTAAAGACATGATAAACACAGGCGTAACGCCAAAACTAATTAAAACAGATACTCCTACAGGTATTGCCGTAGCTTTAGTTAGCAAAGACTCTGAAAGAACATTTGCAACATATCTTGGAGCAGCAGCCGAATTAACACCCGAAGATATAACACCCGAAATATTTGAAGGTTTTGACATTTTGCATGTCGAAGGCTATCTTATATTTAATAATGAGTTGATCGAAAAGACAATGCAAACTGCTAAAGAATGTGGACTTACTGTTTCGCTCGATATGGCAAGCTACAATATTGTCGATGCCAATTTAGAGTTTCTAAAGTATTTGACAGAAAAATACGTTGATATTTTATTTGCAAACGAAGAAGAAGCAAAATCTTTTACTGGCAAAGAACCTGAAGAGGCTCTCGAAATGATTTCAAAAATTTGCAATATTGCGATTGTAAAAGTTGGTAAAAACGGCTCGTATGTAAAAAAAGGAGACTTTAAACATGAAGAAGGTGTTATAAAAGTTAAGCCTATCGACTCAACAGGAGCAGGCGACAATTATGCCGCTGGCTTTTTATACGGGATAACAAACAACTGGGATTTAGCAAAATGTGCAAAAGCAGGAGCAATACTTGCAGGAAATGTTATTGAAGTTATTGGTACGACTATGGACGAAAAACGTTGGGAAAACATTAAGCAAGAAATTGCAAAAATATAGAATCAAACAAAAAAAATGTGGTTAAAACCACATTTTTTTTATGTTTATATCTGTAAAAACCAGTATTTGAATTAAAATATTTGACAAACTCTTCACACTTCGATAAAAACTCCGTTCGACACTTCGGCTGGCTTACTTCTACAAGCTTACTTCGACTGGCTCAGCACATCGCAGTGCATCGCATCGCTCGAAACTCCTACTCTTCACTTAGTCCGTGCGAACACTATTTTGCATTAAAATAAGCCGTGTAGTTCCGCATCAATTTTATTTATAATAGTATTCAGGTCTTCGGGTTTTTCGGCGAAATTAAGATTATCCACATCGACAATCAATAATTTGCTACTATTATAATTAGCTATCCACGCTTCGTATCTCTCATTAAGACGTTTAAGGTAATCGAGACGGATTGTATTTTCATATTTACGCCCTCGGCTTTGTATTTGCTGTACTAAAGTTGGCACACTTGCCCTCAAATAAATAAGCAAATCAGGAGCTTCGACCAAAGTAGCCATAAGACTAAACAAGCTAAAGTAGTTATCAAAATCGCGAGTTGTCATTAGTCCCATCGAATGTAAATTAGGAGCAAAGATATATGAATCCTCATAAATGGTACGATCTTGTATAATTGTCTTTTCTGATTTTCGAATTTCGAGAATTTGATTAAACCTACTATTTAAGAAATAGACTTGTAAATTAAACGACCATCTTTGCATGTCGTCATAAAAGTCTTTCAGATATGGGTTATCATCAACATCTTCGTAATGTGGAGACCAACCATAATTTTTTGCGAGAAGTTTTGTTAGCGTTGTTTTTCCCGCACCAATATTACCTGCTACTGCTATATGCATAGAACATAATTTAGATTAATTTCAAATTATAAAAATAAAACTAATAAATGATTTTTCCCAAATTTTTCAATAGAGAATTTTAAAAGTTATCAACGATTTTTCGGAAAGGACATAAAGAATGTTACCCGAGACCTCAATATCGAGTACTGAACTTATAGGTATATCAATAGAGTACAGTTTCTTTTTCGCCATATCGTAAATAATAAGAGCCTTGTCTTCAATGTAAAATAGTTTTTCATTATCAACACAAATAGGGGTTTCCGATTTTAGCACAAGTTTTGTGTAAAAATTAGCAAACTTATCTAAAACTATAATTTTATTATTATTGGTTTGCAACAAAATATAATCTGTAGAAACGACAAGCTCTCTAATTTCGCTGTCTTTAATTTGGGAATAAAGATCCACTCCCTTTTGAGCGATATTAAGGTTTTGATCCACTCGAACTATTTGTGAATTTTGATAATTATAGACCCAAAAACCGCCTTGCTGTGCAACTGCAATTGCACCACTATTATATATACTAATATCATCAAGCGAAACGGGGTCTCTTAACTCTGTAAGATACTTATCCAAGAACAAAAGCGTATTAAAATCAGCATAATACATTAATATCCTTAGCGGGTCAGATACATCCACAAAACTAATATCGCCATAGGAATAATTATCCCAGGTACATAAAGTTTTTAAATCCTTATCAGTTTTAGTCAATACATTTTTGTTTACAAAATAAAAGTTCCCAAGTTTATCAAGCTTAAATAAGTGTGCATCAACGGTATTTCGACTAATTTCTTTTATTTGTCCAAAAGTTGCAATACTGCAAAAGCATAATAATACATTTATCAAGATTTTCATATTTTGTTTATTTTCAAAAACCATACCTTATAAGCGTTCTGACATAAAAATTATAACGCACTCAGGTTTATATTCAATATTGTAAAGATAAAAAAAATCTGACCGAAAAATAACTCTTCGATCAGATTTACGTGAAAAAGTAAAACTACTAATATTTATGATTTATTATTCCTCTCTCTATCGATTACGATTCATTGGTCTATGACTACGATCCATTCCTCTATACTCACAATTTGAATTACGATTTGATTTCATTTGATGATAATTTTTATTGCCACTGCGACGCGATTTATATGAATCATACACATTTCGTTGTTCAGGAGTTAGTTCATTTCGGACTGCAATACGCTTTGATGCATTTTCTTTGCGAATGTTAGTATTCAGCACCGACATTTCGTCAATTTTTTGATGAATCAGATTTTCTGACGGTTCGTCAGCAACTTGCAGTTTTCGCAACTCTGCTTTTTTAATATCAAGGTCTGCTCGATAATTTCTCACTTTTGCTTCGCTTTTGAATTTAATCGCATCAATTGAAGTCTTTTGCTCAGCAGTTAAGTCGTCTATTAAACACTCTTTTCTATTCTGATAGTCTCTTTGTTGTTGTGCTGATAACTGTCCTACAAATATTGAAGACAAAATTAACACCGATAAAAATAATACTTTAGTTTTCATAATTTTTTATATTTTTGATTTACGATATTATGACAATTGAAATAGTAAAAGGTTTAAAAGTAAAACAACATAAAAACGAACAATCATGAAAGGAATAACCATTGTAGTAATATTTTTGGGATTATTAATATTCTCGAGTCATCTGTTTAATAAAATGTTTAACAAAACAAAGATTCCCAATGTGTTATTGTTGATGGTCATTGGAATAATAGTTGGTTTTTTTATTAACAAGGAAATATTCTTTGGTCAGTTAGGAAGCGTTTTTACAACAATCACACTTGTAATAATTCTTTTTGAAAGTGGGGTTAATCTTAAATTTAACGAATTAAAGGCATCGATTGGCTCATCATTTATGCTCACGTTTTACAATTTTATTCTAACAGTAGCTGGTGTTACAGCCATATTGGTGTTTTTTAAAGGTTTTGATCTTGTTTCGGGGATGTTTGTCGGAGCAATTTTAGGAGGCACCTCATCTGCTGTTGTAATTCCCATGATAAAACAGTTAAATCTTGGTAAAAAAAGCAATACTACTCTACTATTAGAGTCAGCACTTAGCGATGTACTGTGTCTTATCGTAGGCTTAGCTGCATTAGAGGGTATGCGCGCAGGAGCATTAGATATTGGCAGCATATTACATTCAATGTGGAAATCATTACTCTTTGCAGCCTTATTGGGCTTAGCAGGAGGAATAATCTGGAGTTTTATTCTAAACTGGATGCGCAGTCTGCAAAACTCAATGTTTACAACATTTGCATTTTTGTTTATCGTTTATGGGAGCGTTGAGTTATTAGACTTAAATGGAGGTATTGCCTCTTTATGTTTCGGGATTATCCTTGGTAACTCAGCAACTCTAAGTAACACCAAAATATGGAATCAAATATTTAGATTTAAAATTGCTCATTTACAAAAAAATGAAAAAGATTTTTTCTCTGAAATTGTATTTATTTTACAAACCTATTTTTTTGTTTATGTAGGTGTTGTTATAGAGTTTGGCAACTACACAACCTATATTCTTGCAACAGTAATAATAATATTTACATTACTAATACGACCAATCGGAGTAAAACTATTCATTCGCAAATCATGTACCCCAAAGGAAATAACCGTAATGTCTATTTTATCTCCTAAAGGTTTAGTTCCAGCAATTTTGGCTTCACTCCCACTACAAATGGGACTGGCATTTGGACAAGATATTGCCGAACTTGGCTATGCAGTAGTACTTTTAAGCATAACTGTCAGCAGTATATTAATAATGGTTGTTAGCAACGACCCCTTGATTTTCAATAAAATATTACGGCGTAAAAAAGAGAGAGAGAGAGAAATTAAAACAACCGACTTTGGTGGAAAAATGCAAGCTCAAATCAAAATCGAAGATATAGACGAAGAGATTCATGAAGATCATGATACGCCAGCTGAGGAGAGTTCTGAAAACGATGAAGAATACACCATTAAAATTAAGAAAAAATACGGAGACGAGTTTATAGATTAAAAATCATCAAAATGAAAAAATACAATATTCCATTAAAAATATGCAGTATTGACGGAGGTGGCAGCCATATTCTCATTAAAGCAAGCATTAATAAGATTAAGTGTTTTTTATTGATAGACACAGGAGCGTCCAATTCTGTGTTTGATCCTAACAGCAATGCTTTTGAAGACACGGATTTTGAAGATGTTGAAAACAACAATCAAAGTTCTGGTTTTAATTCAAAAATAGAAAACCTCTCAACAGGGCATATTAAATCGCTAAATATCGGCTATTTCAGAAGCTCCGAAACCAATGCTATTTTTACATCTTTAGATTATATCAATCAGCTATACAAATCACTAAAACTCCCTAGTATTTCAGGAATAATTGGTTGTGATTTTCTAATAAAACACAAGGCTATCATTGATTTATCAAAAGACATTATGATATTAGAAAAAAATTAGTGTAAAATTATTTGATGCAAAAACTGTATTTTCACAAAAAAAGAATATCTTTGCACACTTAATTAAAAAAGAATAAAAAAATTAGTTAACGATATTAAAAACTTTTAAACATGCGTAACAAAGGAGCGATTATTACGGTATCAGTATTGCTTACAATGATTTGTTTGTATTACTTATCTTTTACTTTTATAACAAAACGTGTCGAAAATAAAGCAGACAAATATGCTGCGGCACAATTTGAATCAATGAATCTAAAAGTTGAAGGGTCTGAAAAAATACACATTGTTGACTCAATAACAAAAAGATATCTAGATTCAATGTCAAATCAGGTTGTATATACTTTATTTAAGAAATACACCTACATGGATTGCAAAGAGAGGGAGATGAATCTTGGTCTTGACCTAAAAGGTGGTATGAATATTACCCTTGAGATTTCGGCACAGGATGTTATAAAGGCTCTGTCTAACAATCAAAGTGACTCAACTCTGCTAAAAGCAATTAAACTTGCTAATGCAGAAACCACAGAGCAAACTGGCAAAAATTATATCGAAGTTTTTGGCAATTCTTTTAAAACAGTAAGTACTCCAAACTCACCAAGCCTTGCAGCCTTGTTTATCACAACCAGCAATCAAGAGAACATAACAATCAAATCGAGTAACGAAGAGGTTATAGCATATATTAGCGACCAATATGATGCAGCAATAAACAATGCTTTTGATGTTCTTCGTAAACGTATCGACCATTTTGGCGTGGTGCAACCTAACATACAAAGAGATGTTGCGGTAAGAGGTGTATTTCACATCGAATTGCCTGGTATCAAAGACCCTGAACGTGTTGAAGATCTGCTAAGACAAGCAGCGGTTCTTGAATTTTGGGAAACCTACAATGCCGAAGAGATATACGACAAGCTTTCTGAAGCAAATATTTTAATCGCAGAACTTAAAGACGCAGAACAAAAAGAAATTGATCGTAAAGCAGGTAAAAGTGTAGTACAGGAAGAAAAAACGGTAGCAGACGAGGTTATTGCAGACGAAGTTATAGCAGATGAAGTTATAGCAGACGAAGTCATAGCAGATGACCAGATTATTGATGATGAAATAATTGAAGATGCAGATGCAACAGAAAAAGCTGCCGCATCTAAGATTGACACCGTTGCAACTGCTGAGGCTAATGCTCTATCAGGTTTATCGCTTTTCGAAAGACTTCGTCCTCAAGTTGGTAACGTATCTATTTATGGACCTATCGTAGGATATGCTAAAGAAGGAGATATGGCCTCAATCATGGCTGATCTTAACAGAGAATCTGTAAAACGACTTTTTCCTAGTGATTTAGTATTTGCCTGGGGATTTAAACCATCAGATAATGCTCCAGGATATTATGAACTTATTGCTCTTAAAAAGAGTAAAGATGGCAGAGCGGTTTTAAGTGGAGACGTAATTACTGATGCGAAACAAGAATTTGGTCAAAACCAAGCAGTTCCAGAAGTTACAATGACAATGAACGGTTCGGGCTCAACAGAGTGGGCAAGAATAACTAGAGCAATTGCCGACAAATATGCTGGTAGCCAAACAAAAGGGAGTATAGCAATCGTACTTGATGGTTATGCGTACTCATGGCCAACAGTTAGCGAAGAAATTACTGGAGGTCGCTCTATGATTAGTGGTAACTTTACTCTTGACGAAGCTACTGACCTTGCAAACGTTCTTAAATCTGGTAAAATGCCTGCTCCTGCCAATATTCTGTCAAAAGAAATTGTAGGTCCTTCACTTGGAAATAAAGCAATTGACGATGGATTAAATTCATTTGTCATCGCATTTATTCTAGTGCTACTTTATATGGTTTTTTACTATGGAAGAGCAGGTTTAGTTGCGGATATTGCCTTAATAACAAACCTATTTTTAATATTTGGAGTACTTGCCTCGCTTGGAGCTGTACTTACACTGCCTGGTATAGCTGGTATAGTCTTAACAATAGGTATGTCGGTAGATGCCAACGTACTTATTTATGAGCGGATTCGAGAAGAAATGCGAGCTGGTAAAACTATAAAGAGTGCTGTTACCGATGGATACAAAAACGCATATTCAGCAATTATTGACTCTAACGTTACAACATTACTAATCGGTATAATCCTTCTTAATTTTGGTGTTGGTCCAGTTAAAGGTTTTGCAACTACTTTAATCATAGGTATCCTTAGTTCACTGTTTACTGCTATATTTATTACTAGAATAGTTATCTCAACAATACTTACCAAAGAGAAAAAGATGACATTTGGCAACAAGTTCACGCTAAATGCTTTCCAAAACTTAAATATTGATTTTATCAATAAACGTAAAGTTTCGTATGTTATATCTAGTATTATAATTGTAATTAGTTTAGTATCACTTTTCACAAGAGGGTTAAACCCAGGTATCGACTTTACAGGGGGACGTAATTACATTGTTGCATTCGACAAAGCTGTTGTTCCAAATGAAATTGGCGATGAACTAGAAAAAATATATGGAGACCGTCCATTAGTTAAAACATTTGGTGGTGCAAACCAAGTTAAGATATCAACCAATTACAAAATTGATGATAACTCTGCTAATAATGAGGCCGACTCACTATTATATATAGGCTTAAAACCTATGTTGGGCGATGATGTAAGCATGGCTAAATTCTTTACTGATTATCGTCAGACTTCGCAAATAGTTGGTCCAACCGTAGCTGATGACATTAAATCAAAATCTGTAATTGCAATTACGCTAGCACTTATTATCATGTTCTTATACATACTTTTAAGGTTTAAAAAATGGCAATATTCTCTTAGTGCTTTGTTCGCACTAATACATGATGTTATTATTGTGTTAGGAATATATTCATTGCTATTCTCAATTATGCCATTTAATATGGAGCTTGACCAAGCCTTTATTGCAGCTATTCTGACGGTAGTAGGTTATTCGATTAACGATACCGTGGTTATATTTGACCGTTTAAGAGAATTTCTTGGATTATACAAAAAACGTGGAACCAAAGATGTTATGAACTCTGCCGTCAATGCAACAATTAGCCGAACAATAAATACTTCATTAAGTACTTTTGTGGTAATACTTGCAATATTTATATTTGGTGGTGAAGTTATTCGTGGATTTACATTTGCCTTATTAATTGGTGTTATTATTGGTACCTACTCATCAATATTTATTGCTACACCATTGGCTTATGACTTTATAAAGAAAAGAAAAGCTACAAAATAAGCATAAAACACATACATAAAATTAAAGGGCTTTTTAGCCCTTTTTTTATTGGTTTTTATTATTGTTTATTTACTATATTGGCTCGCTCGGATATATCTTTGAATCAAGTTAAGACTATAAAATTGAACTTGATAATTGTAAAAAATGACGCTAAAGCACGGTTGGCTGAAGCCAACCGTAATAGATAATTTTAGAATTAATAAATTATTTACTTTTTTCTGTGTATTTATTTACTCAGGTTTAGATTACCTTCAATTATTGGCAGAAATAGGATTTGATTTTTTTGTCGGCACTGTAAAATCAAAATTCTACTGTATTGGCTTGCTCGGATTTAGCTTTGTGCCTTGTGATGGGAACCTCAAAGTGAGGTTTATTATTTTACAAACCCTTAGTAAATAAGCAATTTCTTTTTAACAGACTCTTTATTTGTTTCGATTTTAATAAAGTAAACTCCGCTAGATATTTTGCTTAAATTATTTCTAAATAAATTAGAATTTACTTCTGATACGTGATAAACGACAATCCCAATTTGGTTAAATATTTGGATATTCAAAATCTTATCCTTAGAATAAATATTTAGTTCTTGACCTGAATTTATTGGATTTGGATACACACTTAAACTTGAACTCGAAATTATATCAGGTAAGCCTGAAGAATTATCAACTTGAAACTCAACATACGAAGGATGATTCTGATCAAAATACACTTTATTAGTAGCAGTCAATGTATCTCCAGCAACATACATTTCCCCACCATCATTCATATTATTATTAAACCTAGGGTAATTAGCTGAAGTTACATCAACTCTTATTCTATGTCCTGGTAAAAAGGTATGGCATGTGTTTGCAAGCTCTATATCAATTTCGTATATTTCTTCAGAACTCACAAAAGATGTATCGTTTGTCGTAAAACCATCACGAAACCTCATTCTAAAAATATTGTCGCGTAAAATCATACTTCTATCGTCAGGGTAAACATCGCATAACCTAACAGCAAAATCAGTGTCAAGTCTATCGCTAGACACAAAAAGCTTAATCTTTACTTTCCCGCAATGTTTAACTGGCTCTACTATTTCCTCAGATGTAAACATTAATATATCGAATCTAGCTTCAACTTGGGGTGATTGATTGTATGGTCCTTGTCCCAACTCTTCTGTTAAGGTGCAACTTCCTACTGTTGGCGAAGGGTCACGAGGATCATACAAAATTGGAAAAGACTCGTCTGTTTCGGTTGGAGGAGTTTCTAACATCTCACTCAAATTATTAAAATAATATCTCTTAGAAACTAATCCTTCTGGTGGCCAGCTCTCTGAAGCTTTCCATTCCATATCTCCCATTTGGAAATATCTATATTTTGGATTTGCTCCAAGCCAATCAAATTCTGCACCCAACAAATAGTATTGAAAAAACTCATTTGTTTTATCATCGCTCCAACCAACTGCTTCGGGGAATTCAAGTTCTCCTTGGGTTGATGTTCCAACTTGAGTAGCACCAAACCCACCATGTACCCAGGGGCCCATCAAAATTCGATGTTGCTCAGCAATTCCAGTTGGTGATTCTGTGCAAATAGCATCGAAATATTTAAACATCTCATCTGTAGCATGGTCGTACCAGCCACCTATCATCAAACAAGGAATTTGGATTTCATCAGGATAATAATTTTGATTTTCTATATATTGCCAAGTAAAATTATAATGAGGATTTGCTAAAAGTGTTGTGGACAATCCATAACCAAGATTATCTAACTGTTCTACATATTCTGTTCGATAAACACCATTAGGAAAATACGACTGATATAGAAACTCTGGACTTGCCACAATCGGGACAGCACAAGTATGATTTGGGTGTTGATGACGTGCAGTTTGAAACTGAATCTTTCCTAATGCTGATGGTCCCCAAGTGCCCACCATTCCATCAGACCATTCTTGATTTACTATCCAGTCGATTACATCATACCCGTCAAGCCCTCTATCGTACGAACCAACATTTGCAGAAGCACTTGCGTAAAATCCTCGCCAATCAACAAGCACAAAATTATATGGACTGTTTTCTATATCTATACCAATTCCAAGAGGCAAATTATAACGATAGAAAAACTTGTTATAAGGAGTTTGAATTAGTATTGTAGGTTTTGCAGTTTGCGGCTGCGGAATGTAAACATCTACAGACAACTCATTGCCATCACGCATTTCTACCATAAATGTATCAGGCGTTAAAGCTTGTGATAACACGGAAAAGGCAATAATTACAAACAAGTTGGTTAAAATAAATTTCATTTTCATCAGAGTTTACTAAAACTTAAAATTACAAAAAACTATAATACGACAAGAAAACTTCCTATTATTATTTTTTAAAATACTCGTAAACGATTTTCGCTTTTGCTGTTCCGACAACAGTCTCTAGCTCACTTAAACTTGTTTCTTTAATTTTTGTAACAGACTTAAATTTTTTAAGCAATTCCTCTATGGTTTTGGGTCCCACACCATGAATATCGTTTAGTTCTGATTTTACAAATTTTTCTGATCTTTTATCTCGATGAAAACTTATTCCAAAACGATGGGCCTCGTCTCGTGCTTGTTGAATGATTTTAAGCGATTCTGAATTTTTATCAAGATATAAAGGAGTTGAGTCTCCAGGGAAATATATCTCTTCCAATCTTTCGGCAATTCCAATAATAGCGATTTTTCCATAGAGATTAAGTTGTGTAAGGCTTTGAACAGCAGCACTCAACTGCCCCTTGCCCCCATCAACAATAATAAGCTGCGGTAAAGATTGGTTTTCGTCCAATAATCTTCTATATCGCCTAAATACGATTTCTCTCATTGAGGCATAATCGTCTAGTCCAATAACTGTCTTTATATTATAATGTCTATAATCCTTTTTTGCTGGTCTTGCATTTCTAAAAACCACACATGCAGCAACAGGGTTTGTACCTTGGATATTGCTATTATCAAAGCACTCAATATGAATTGGCAAATCTTTTAAATGCAAATCTTTTTTCAATGTTTCAAGTTTGCGAATAGTATGTTTTTCTGGATTTTTGTTTTCAATTTGCTTATGTTTATCAAGCATAAAGAATTTTGCATTTCTATTTGCTAAATCGAGCAATTTTCGTTTATCCCCCCTTTCTGGCACCAAGAAATTAAGATTTTCAAGTTTATATTCGGGCATAAAAGGAACAATAATATCCTTTGCATTACTATTAAACATATTCCTAAACTCAACAATTGCGAAAGACAAAACATCTTGATCAGACTCATCCATTCTTTTTCTTATCTCTGTTGATTGTGCTCCAACCACTGCACCATTCTGCACCTTTAGATAATTGATATACACTGAATTTATATCCTTAGCAAAACCGAATACCTCGACATTAGATATTCCTGTATTTACAATTGTTGATTTACTTTTATAGTTTTCAACAATTTCTATTTTCTCTTTTGCCTCGGCAGCTTTTTCATAATTATATTTCTGTGCGTATAACTGCATTTTCTGTTTTAAATATTGCAGCACAATATGTAAATCACCTTTTACAATATTCCTAATATCCTCAATGTATGAATTGTATGTATCCTCATCAATTTTGGCTATACATGGAGCCTTACAATTACCAATGTGATACTCCAGACAAACTGCATATTTGCCAGCTTTAATATTATCTTCTGACAAGTTCAAATTACAAGTTCTAATAGGGTACAATTGCTTAATAAGTGAAAGCAAGGTTTTTATCGTATAAACAGATGGAAAGGGACCGTAGTATTCACTTCCGTCATCAATTTTTTGTCTTGTGTAAAAAACTCGTGGGAAGTTTTCATTTTTAATAATTAGCCACGGATAGGTTTTATCATCTTTAAGCAAGACATTGTACTTAGGCTTTAATTTCTTTATCAGAATATTTTCTAATAAAAGGGCGTCTCCCTCAGTATCTACAACAATATATTCAACATTATGGATACGCTTAACCAGTAAATTGGTTTTGTACGAAGGCTGTTTTTTACCAAAGTATGAGCTAACTCTTTTTTTAAGGTTTTTTGCTTTGCCTACGTATATTACGTTTTTATTTTTATCAATATACTTGTAAACCCCTGGAGTTTCGGGAAGAGCCTTAACAAGTTGAGCGATATCGATTGTCTCTTTCACAAATGCAATTTACAGTAAAATTCAGAGACACGCAATAAAATCACTTTTTATTACGAAAAATATCCTCTAACTCTATCAAAGACACTTTCGTGTTTTTTATTTTCGGGATTAAAGCTGTCGGATTGTTTTAATTTTTCTAATAGTTTTTTATCCTCTTTGTTAATAGATGTAGGGATAAATATATTTATCCGAACTAATAGGTCTCCCTTTGAATATCCGTTAAGATTAGGCAGTCCTTTGCTTCTTAACCTTAAAGTTTTACCCGATTGAGTTCCGGCATCAATTTTAATTTTCACTTTATTTTGCAATGTCGGAATTTCGACATGTGTGCCTGTAATTGCATCAGGGATGCTAATAAAAAGATTATAAATCAGATCATCTTGTTCTCTTTGAAACTCGGGATGTTTTACTTCTTTTATTAACACCAGCAAGTCCCCATTAATTCCTCCTCTACGTGCTGCATTACCTTTTCCAGATACAGACAATTGCACACCTTCACTAACACCGGCTGGGATTTTTAGCTCAACAGTTTCTTCTCCGCTCACTACGCCTTCGCCAAAACAAGTATTACATTTTTCGGAAATTATTTTACCTTCTCCACCACAAGAGGTACATGTACTTGAAGTCTGCATTTGTCCAAGCATAGTATTAACTACTCTTGTTTGTGTTCCTCTACCGTTACAAGTAGGGCAAGTTTTACTAGAGCTACCATCTTTTTCTCCTGTTCCGCTACATGCTTTACAGTCAACATATTTTTTCAGTTTGATTTTTTTTGTCGCTCCATTAGCAATTTCGTCAAGAGTTAGTTTAACAGTAACTCTAAGATTTGTTCCTTTGTTAACACGTCTTCGTCCACTCGCCGATGAGCCTCCACCGCCAAAAAAACTTCCAAAACCGCCACCAAAAGAATCGCCAAAAACATCACCGAAACGAGAAAATATATCCTCAAAGCTCATACCTCCACCATATCCGCCACCATTTCCGGATAATCCGGCATGTCCAAATTGGTCGTATCTTGACTTTTTATCAGGATTACTAAGCACTTCGTAAGCTTCCGCAGCCTCCTTAAACTTATCTTCTGCGGTAGTATCACCTGGATTTTTATCAGGATGAAATTTAATTGCTTTTTTACGGTAAGCTTTTTTTATTTCTTCGGTACTTGCCTCTTTGCCAACCTCTAATACTTCGTAATAGTCTCTTTTACTCATCTTATTTTATTCTCCTACAACAACTTTAGCAAACCTGATAACTTTGTCGTTAATTTTATAACCTTTTTGAACAATATCTATAACTATCCCTTTTTTATCCTCATCCTCGACAGGGAATTTTGTTACAGCCTCATGTAAGTCCGTGTCAAAATCTTTATCCATCGCATCAATCTCCTCAACTCCTTGAGTTTTAAGGAAATCTCTAAATTTAGTATTAATAAGTTTCACTCCATCAATAGTTGCATCAACATCTCTAACGTCATCTATATGCAAAATAGCTCTATCCACATCATCGACAATATCTAAAAAATCAAACATAAGAGCTGACTTTGTCTGTTCGCGCAAGTCTATTTTTTCTTTTAATGTACGCTTACGATAATTATCATATTCAGCGATAAGTCGCAAATACTTATCTTTAAGCTCACCATGAGCCTCAGTTAATGCCATATTTTCGTCTTTCAACTTATCCACTGCTGATTTTGGTTTTGATTTCTTTGATTTTTTAGATGTTGGTTTTTTAGATGTTGAATTATCTGTGGTTTCTGCATTTTCAGTATTTTCCAGTGTCTCAGGCATTTCTTCGTTATTTTCTTTCATCGCTATTCATATTTTTTTCATCATACTATCAAATTCATTGCCAATAGAGTTTTGCGACATTTTGACAGTTAAACATGACTTTATTGTCATACACTACTTAGCGTTCGTCCATAATGTCCGATAGCAAGATTTTCGAACATTCTAATTCAAACACTGACTTTATAGTCATACACTATTTAATTGCTTGTACAAGTTTCTTTAAACCGGCAATGTTTTTCCTGATTTTTTTCAGTTCTTTTTTATCGGAATATTTATCAGAATTTTCAAGAAGATTGTATTTTAACTCAAGCTCATTAATAGCAGTTGCGAACTCAATTGCTGGGTCAATTTTCACATATTTTTTAAGTTCATTTTCAAGTCTTTCGCCTCTTAAATTTTTAGCAATTATCACACCTTTACCATCAATAAGAAAGTTTGCTGGGATGCCTCTAACTTTATACTCTTTTGCTGAAACACAATTCCAATGTAAAAGATCGCTAACATTTATCCAAGTAAGATCGTCATCTTTTATCGCTTTTTCCCATGAGTTTTTATTCTTATCTAAGGATACCCCATAAACTGTAAATTTTTCACCAACAGTAAATGATTTATCTTTAAATTCATTATATGCGTTCACGACCGTTGGGTTTTCTTTACGACAAGGTCCACACCAAGAAGCCCAAAAATCGATAAGCACAATTTGACCACGCAAAGAATACAAGCTTACTGAATCTCCTTTAGGGGTAGGCAATTTAATATCTGGTGCTATATTACCAATTTCGACTCCAACATTTTGTCCATAACTAAAACCTGCAAATAAGATAACAAATACAATAATAAAAGATCTTTTCATAAATAATTTTTAGAATGATAAATAGGTGATTATAAGTACTTCCATAGTCTAAGGCTATTAAGAGTTTGATTCTTTTTACTAATCAGTTCTTTCAATTTTTGCACCAAGGCTATTAAGTCGGTTATCAATATCTTCATACCCTCTATCAATTTGCTCAATATTATGGATTATACTGGTTCCTTCGGCAGACATAGCAGCAATAAGCAAAGCCATTCCAGCACGAATGTCGGGTGATTGCATAACTGTTCCTCTTAGTTTTATTTGATGATCCATTCCAATAACCGTAGCTCTATGTGGGTCGCATAAAATTATTTGTGCTCCCATATCAATTAGTTTATCGACAAAAAACAGACGACTTTCGAACATTTTTTGGTGTATTAATACACTTCCTCTCGCTTGTGTAGCAACGACAAGGAAAACGCTAAGCAAATCGGGGGTTAATCCTGGCCAAATAGCATCAGAAAAAGTCATAATTGAGCCATCAATAAAACTTGCTATCTGATAGTTTTTTTGTGCAGGTATAAAAATATCATCATCAATATGTTGCAACTCAATTCCTAATCTTCTAAAAGATTCGGGAATAATACCCAGCATATCGTATCTAACATTTTTTATTGTTATTTGCGAGCCTGTCATTGCGGCCATGCCAATAAAGCTACCGATTTCTATCATATCGGGTAGTATTTTATGGGTGGCTTCGTGCAGTTCTTGAACGCCATCAATATACAATAAATTTGATCCTATGCCAGATATTTTTGCTCCCATATTATTTAGCAAAAGGCAAAGTTGCTGAATATAAGGTTCACATGCAGCATTATAAATTGTAGTTTTTCCTTTGGCTAGCACAGCCGCCATTATAATATTTGCCGTACCCGTAACCGAGGCCTCTTCGAGATGCAAATAAGTACCTTTAAGTTCTTTAGCCTCTAAGGAGTAAAAATTTGTATTAAAATCATAATTAAAATCGGCACCAAGTTTTTTAAACCCAATAAAATGAGTATCAAGTCTTCTTCGTCCAATTTTATCTCCACCAGGTTTTGGCATACATACGTGTCCAAATCGTGCTAATAATGGTCCAAGTATCATTACTGATCCTCGTAAAGCAGCACCGTCATTTCTAAAAGCATCTGATTTTAAATATTCGAGGTCAATTGTATCGGCTTTAAAACTATAATCTCCTTTTCCATGTCTGGTTACCGACACCCCAAGAGAGCTCAACAAATCAATTAGTTTATTTACGTCTCTAATATCTGGGATGTTAGATATTTTAACTGTCTCACGAGTTAAGAGTGTTGCACATAATATTTGCAAGGCCTCATTTTTAGCCCCTTGGGGTGTAATTTCTCCCTCAAGTATTGTTCCTCCACTAATTTTAAAGGTACTCATTATTTTCTTCTTTTTTGCGTTTTGCGTCTTACTGTTTTTGAATTATTTTTAGCAGTTTGAGAAACCAATACATCCTTAAAGTCTCCCAATTTTAAGTCTGATGGGATTTCATACTTACCTTTTGTCAGCTTTATCAACTCTCTAAAAATAATTTCATCTGATATTTGTTCTTTTTTCCACACCATGTATGATCTTTTCATGTGGTTAGCCATAACTACGATTAGTGCATCTTTTTCGGCAGGGTCTTCCATTGTATGAATTTTTGCAAGAATCTGCTCGGTAAATTTGCCATAATGTACATATTTGAATTTATTTTCGGAATATGGGAGTCTTTCGGGTTTTTCGCTCATAAGCTCAAGGTCGGGCAAAGGATAAGGCCATTCGATATCTAATTTAAAATCGGACATTATTGCCAGATGATCCCAAAGTTTATGTTTAAAATCAGCCACATCTCTTAAATGTGGATTCATATTTCCCATTATTGCAATTACAGTATGTGCGGCTTTTGTACGCTCCTCTATATCTTCAATAGCACAGCAATAATCTACCATTTGTTGAATTGTTCTTCCATATTCAGGAAGAGGAAGTTCTTTACGTTGTGTATTATAATCCATTATTTATTTTATTTGTACAAATTTACTATTTATTGCATTACCAACCAAAAATACTATTGTATAATTTCAAGTTTAGCATATTTAAGAAGAATTGTCTTTAATTCTTCGTTTTCAAATTGAATTACAGCCTTTATGTCAGGTTGTTCTCCTAAAAGATCTATTATTTCGCCAACCCCAAATTTTTTATGTTTCACTTTTATTCCTTGTCGATAATCATCGAGTTTGATAGGGACAACACCAGCAGATGCTAATTGTTTATCAACTTCCTTTACAGAAACTAAGTTTTTGGGTTTTAGAGGTTTTTCTTGTTTAATTGGCTTTTTCTCAATTTTCCGAATCGGTTTTCGGTGAACTACATCAGCATAATTCTTTAATTCGTCGTCAAAAGATAAAGATTGTGATTGATGCTCCGGCTTTTCTTGCCACTCTATAAACTGGGGGTCAAGCTCATCAATAAATCGGCTGTATGTCATACTCGTAATCTCTCCAAAACGAAATCTGGAAACCGAATATGTAATAACCAGATTTTCCTTTGCTCTGGTAATAGCCACATAAAACAGTCTTCGCTCCTCCTCTACCTCATCAGGCGAAAATAAAGTCATTGAATTTGGCAAAATATTTTCCTCGACCCCAACAACAAACACATTGGTAAATTCTAAACCTTTTGCCGAGTGAATAGTCATCATGCTTACTCTCTCAACATTATCGTCATCTGCCATATCTTGATTTGTAAGCAAGGACACATTTTCGAGATAATCCAGTATTGATAATCCAGTAATGACACTATCTTTTTCACGATTATCGCAAAAATCTCTTACTCCATTTAATAATTCCTGAATATTTTCATATCGGCTCACTCCCTCGGGAGTTTTATCCATAAACAATTCGGTATTTAAGCCAGATTTATTTACAATTTCCACTGTAAAATCATAAGCATTTAGTGTCTCAATTTTGGGAGTAAACGAATCTATGAGATTAGCGAATGAGACTAGTTTATTAGCCGTTCCCGAATTAATATTAAGATTATAATTATGCGGATCACTTATTAAATCCCATACTGGGATATTGCTATCATTAGCAAATTTAAGAACTTTATTAACAGTTGTAAGTCCGATTTTTCGTGCTGGGAAATTCACAATTCGTCTAAAAGCCTCGATATCATTATGATTAACTGCAAATCTTAAATATGCTAGCACATCCTTAATTTCTTTTCGCTGATAAAAGGAAAGCCCTCCATAAACTCGATATGGGATATTAAATTTCCGCATTGTTTCTTCTAAGACACGCGACTGAGCATTTGTACGATATAAAATTGCAAAATCCGAATAATGATAATGCTGATTATTACACATATCGGTTATAGTTTCAGCGACAGTCAATCCCTCTAAGGTGTCGGTCATTGATTTTTTAATCAAAACTTTTGTTCCTTGTTCTTTTTCAGAAAAAACAGTCTTAGGAATTTGCTTTTTATTGCATTTTATAAGCGAATTTGCAGCATTTACAATATTTTGTGTGCTCCGATAATTTTGTTCTAGTTTAAAAAGTTTATAATCAGGATAATCATTTTTAAAATTTAATATATTTTGGATTTTCGCACCTCGAAATGAATAAATACTCTGTGCATCATCGCCCACAACCAAAAGTTTGCGATGTTTTTCTGAGAGTTTTTTAACTATTAAATATTGGGCAAAATTCGTATCTTGGTACTCATCAACCAACACATAATCAAATCTATCACAATACTTATTAAGCACTGCAGGATTTAATTTAAAAAGAATATTTGTATAAAGCAGCAAATCATCAAAATCCATTACATTAGATTGGCGACAACGATGAGTGTATATTTTGAATATTTTAGCAAATTCGGGACGATTTTCTTTTTCGTCTTCAATTAACAAATCATTTTTTTGAGCATAAGCCTCGGCGGTAACAAGATTATTTTTACATGCCGAAATACGATTATATATTACCTTAGGTTTATAAAAATCAGTATTTAGATTCAATTCTTTTATTATAAATTTAACGAGATTTACAGAATCGGTAGTATCGTAAATAGTAAAATTTGAAGTAAACCCTAGCGACTGTGCCTCCATTCTTAATATCCGACCAAACAATGAATGGAATGTTCCCATCCACAAGCTTTTTGAGGCAGCATATCCAAGTAAGCTGTCGATTCTATCTTTCATTTCGGTAGCAGCTTTATTTGTAAATGTTAATGCCATTATTCTGTTTGCAGGCATTCCACTTTTAATTAAGTGAGCTATTTTATACGTTAGCACCCTAGTTTTACCTGAACCAGCACCTGCAATTACCAAGCTTGGTCCCTCAGTATAAATTACTGCTTCACGTTGTACACTACTTAATTCTTTTGTTAAATCTCTTCCCACAATATATATTTTTTGCAAAAATACAATTAAGAACCCTTACAGATAAATATTTTTACTATTAGTTATTAACGATTTAAAAATCGGAGTTTTGGGTTTTGAGTTTTGGGTTTTGAGTTTCGGGTTTCGGGTTTCGGGTTTCGGGTTTCGGGTTTTTGAGATTAACAGAATCACTGGATCACAGAATCACTGGATCACAGAATCACTGGATCACAGAAT
>CAYNKH010000032.1:0-23168 GCA_964397745.1 uncultured Bacteroidales bacterium
ACCCAGCCTTGTTCATAGCGTTTGTAGGCTGCTTTGGGATCTATTTCGGCACAAATACTGACAACACCTGCAATATTTGATGCTTTTGGCTGTGCTCCACTCATTCCACCAAGTCCAGATGTTATAAAAAGCTTTCCTTCGGTTCCTTCGTTGTTTTTACTTATTTTACGACTTGCGTTAAGAACGGTAATAGTTGTTCCGTGTACAATTCCTTGTGGTCCGATATACATATATGAGCCTGCAGTCATTTGACCATATTGAGTAACTCCGAGTGCATTATATTTTTCCCAATCATCGGGTTTGGAGTAATTTGGTATCATCATTCCATTTGTAACAACTACTCTGGGAGCATCTTTATGTGATGGGAAAAGTCCCATTGGGTGTCCCGATGACATAACTAGTGTTTGCTCATCAGTCATTTCTGATAAATATTTCATTGTTAATAGATATTGAGCCCAATTTTGAAAAACAGCTCCATTCCCACCATAAGTTATTAATTCATGAGGATGTTGAGCAACTGCATAATCCAAATTATTGGATATCATTAGCATAATTGCTGCCGCTTGAACGGTCTTGTGTGGAAACCAGCTAATATCTTTAGCGGTAATTTCGTAGTTAGGACGAAACCTATACATATAAATACGTCCAAATTTGTCAAGCTCATATTTAAACTCTTTGGCAAGTTCTACATGAAATTTTTGAGGAAAATATCTTAGTGCATTGCGTAAAGCGAGTTTTTTTTCATCCGTGCTTAGTATTTGCTTCCTAATAGGAGCGTGGCTAACAGTATTATCATACTTTGCTTTTGCAGGTAAAACATTGGGAATCCCTTGTGAAATGAGTGTTTTGAATTCGTCTTTTGCTAACATATTTTAATTTTTTTATAGTAATTATTTTAGGGTATAAAGTTATGAAAAAGATATAAATAAAAAAATGTGATTTAGCATAATGATTAAAACTTATAATAATTAAAAAACACACACATTACTGTCCATCAAAATTGGATTATAATACCAATTTGATATCAAAACGTCCGAAATAAATTCAGAACTCCTGATTTATTCGCAAATCAGCAATCCCCAGATTTAGAACAACTGACCTATCCGATTTATGATGATGTTGATTTAAAACAATAAGCTGCCACTTCGAGAACCTTAGTGCATCGCCTTTCAGGGCGTACATCCTAGTTCGTTCAAGAGAATGAGGCGTTGCCTCATTTTAAAATAAATCAGATTTTCAGCCTGATTTAGCTTTGCTGCGATGTGCTGAGCCAGCCGAAGTAACAGCTTAACATTTTGATATAAGCTCCTCAAAAAAAAATGGTAAAGTCATTAGCATAATAAAAACTTTTTTCTACAAAAACAGGGAATTAGTTGAATACGACAAAAATGACGAAAGTAACAGATAATCAAGGGTAGGTCAGGAGTTCTGAAATTTAAAAGATATTTTTGTTTTGCATTCTGTAAATTTTTAGCATAGCTCCAGTGAGGGTTGTAATTTTAAGTGAAATAAAACGGAAATAGCGATGTGCTGTTGAATTATGACAGTCGAAGTGAGTTTTGTCTAAATAAAAAAGCCTACTTTAAGCAGGCTTTTAAATAAATATTTTTATTTTTAGATTATACTTTTTCGTATCGGAATTGACGTGTAACATTAAGGAGTCCAGTGTCTTCTATCCATAATTCTTTATTTGTTAATCTTAAAATAGTAGTTTCATCCCATTCGCTATCACCAGTGTTTTTAAACATTATGACAGTTTTGTCTTCGTTAAATTGCCAGTCAATGTCATCAGTTAAGGTAATGGAATTATATGTAGTGCTTTTTGTTCCTGTACCGTCAGAGTTAAATGTGAATTCAATTTTAAAGGCATCACTCTGAAGTTCATCATTTTTGTAATATTCGGTTTGTACCCATGTACCTTTAATTCTTGCATCGGCCGATAAAATTGTAAACCCAGGACCCTCATCGTACGTTGTACAAGAATTAAAGCCTGTGAGCAGCGAAAAAGCGATAATACTTAATATAATAATTTTTTTCATTAATTATTCTTTTTCAAATTTTGTTAGTGTAGTATAAGTAATACCATCTTCAATTTCTGTGTCTTGCATCCAGCATTCTTTGTTTGTAAGTCTGATAATTTCTGATTCAGACCACTCATCCCAACCTGTTGCAGAGTCTTCGTCTTTTTCTCTTATTCTTATTGTTTCTTTTGAATCGTTAAATTCCCATTCAATGTCTATAGATGCTGTGTATCCACCCCAGCTTCCAGTAACCATGCCTGTGCCATCTTTTTCAAGAGTTATTTTTGATGAATAATCTCCTGTTGGATGCACTATGCCGTTAGTAGTCGTTTCACCTTGCACCCATGTGCCTGTAATTCTTGCTTTTTTTGTTAGTAGTGAGATTCCAGGTCCTTCATCATATTTACCACACGATGAGAAAATCATTGCAGTTGCTGCGACAATTGTTAAAATAATAGCTAATTTTTTCATAATAAAAATTTAATTTAGTTAATATACGAATTAATAATATTTTTATGTTGGATAACAAAATTCATAGTTTATTGTTTTATTAAATGAAATTCAGTTGGCTCTTGTTCATTATTATCGGTAAACCAGAATTCATTTTTTGTTAGTTTTAGTATTTGTTTGTAATTACTCCAAGCACTCCACTCATTGTTCAGTCCTTTATATCGTTCTCTAATATTCTCTTTTTTTTCATCTAATTCCCACTCAAAATCGCTTTCATTGGGATAGTTATTACTGGTAATAATAGTTTTTCCACTGCCATCTGTATTATAGATGATTATATATTGAGAAATGCCGATATCAGAAAGAATGATTACTTGGTCGTTAATAATGTATGAGCTAACAACATATTCTCCGACAATTCTTTTTTCGGGAGACCGGAGACTGATAAGAGGTCCATCTTCATATTTATTGCATCCAGCAAGTATAAAAAGTGCTGTTATTATGCAAATAACTGGAAGCCTTTGTTTCATTAAATATTATATTTTTTTAAATCTCCGTTCGGTTATAAAGTTATTTTCTCTTCCTGGTGCGTTTTCGTCCGATATCCACAATTCTTCATTTGTTAGTCTTAGTATGGTCATTTCTTGGCAATCAATAACGCTTATTTGATAATCTTCTTCAACATTAATAATAATGGTGGTTTTTGTTTCGTTAAACTCCCAGTTACCATTTATGATTTTTGAAGAAGAACGCTTCATTGTAGTGTTTTCAATAACTAAACTGCCATTTTCAATAAAAATATATTTAGTGTTTTTTTCGTTTTCTAATAGCACCTCATCTGTATTATCATTTATGATAACATCTGTAAGTTCCCATTCTCCTGCAAGTCTTGTTTTTGCAGATTTGAATGTAATTACTGGTCCGTGTTCGTAATATGTGCAAGACGAAAAGACAAAAATTAGTATTAAAACTGACAATGCTTTAAGTTTCATATCAATTAGTTTTTTACAAATATACACAATTTTTTAGAAATCAAATATATATTGGTTTTTTTTATGGTTGAAAAAAAGCTGTTTGCCAATTGGCAAACAGCTTTTTTGTTTTTTGTTTATTCTTCTTCAAGACTTTGTTCGTATTCCTTGAGCAATTGTTCTTGAACATCTGGTGGTACTTGCTGATACTCGAAGAATGACATTTCGTACATTGCTCTACCTCCAGTATTTGACCTTAAGGCTGTTGAGTAGCTAGACATTTCTGCTAAAGGAACTCTTGCTATAATTTTTTCCATTCCTTTTTCGCTACTCATTCCTTGTACAATAGCTCTACGACCTTGTAAGTCGCTCATAACATCTCCCATTCTGTCTCCAGGTACAAGAACTTCGAGGTTATATATTGGCTCCATAATTTTTGGTCCAGCATTTTTAAATGCAGTACTAAAGGCATTACGACCTGCAAGCTTAAATGAAATTTCATTTGAATCTACTGGGTGCATTTTGCCATCTATAACGCAAACTCTAATATCACGAGCATAAGAACCTGTTAGAGGACCATCTTCTATTTTCTCCATAATTCCTTTTAGAATCGCTGGTAGGAATCGGGCATCAATTGAGCCACCGACAATACAATTATAATATACTAATTTTCCGCCCCAGTCGAGTTTAATTTCATCTTTTCCACGTACAGAGATTTTAAATTCTTTTCCATCTATCTTATACATTGTTGGGTCTGGCATATCTTCTACATGCGGTTCAATAATCATATGAACTTCGCCAAATTGACCTGCACCACCTGATTGTTTTTTGTGTCGATAGTAAGAATAAGCTTTTTTAGTAATAGTTTCGCGGTATTGAATTTTAGGTTTTAGAAATTCAATTGAAATTTTATATTGATTATCAAGATGCCATTTCATGATATTTAGATGATACTCACCTTGTCCTTGTACGATAAGCTGTTTTAGTTCTTTTGAATACTCAACGAGGATAGTTGGGTCTTCGTCTTTCATTCTGCTAAGAGCTTCGCCAAGTTTTTCGTCATCGCCTTCGCTTAGTGCTTTTACAGCAATACGGTATTTAGGATTTGGCCATTTAATTGGAGGAATTATTGTGTCGTCTCCTGATGCTGTTAGTGTGTGGCAGGTTTTTGTTCCTTTTAGTTTTACAGTAGCTCCAATATCTCCAGCAACTAGCTTGTCAACTTTTTCTCTGTTTTTACCAGCACATACAAAAAGTGAAGATAATCTCTCTTTTGTGTTGGTTTTTGCATTATACAGGTCTATACTTTCGGTTAGAGTTCCTCTTAACACTTTGAAATAGCAAATTTCGCCAATGTGTTCTTCTGTAGATGCTTTAAATACGAACAATAATGGTTTGCCATTTGGATCACAAATTATCTCATTTCCATCATTGTCTTTTACTTGTTCAAATTTATCTGGAGCGGGAGTTGCTTCTGCTATAAACTCCATAAGTCTTTTTACGCCAAGGTCGTTTTTTGCATTGATGCAAAAAATAGGAAAAATGCCTCTTTGTGGTAATCCTGCTGAAATACCTTTCATCATTTCTTCTTCGGTAAGGGTGTCATTCTCGAAGAATAGTTCCATTAGGCTCTCATCTGCTTCGGCAGCTTTTTCGATTAATTCTGTTTTGTATTCTTCGGCTTTGTCGGCATGTTCGGCTGGGATGTCTGAAATTAAAATACCATCACCTTTAAGAGTGTACATTTTATTAGTGATAACATCAATAATAGAAGTTAGATCGGGTCCAGCATCAACAGGAAATTGAGCAATAACAGCATTTCCGCCAAGCGTATTTTTTACCATTTCAACCGACTTGTCGAAATTTGTTTTTTCGTGATCAAGGTGATTTATAGCAATAATCATTGGTTTCCCAGCTTTGTCTATATATCTGTTGTGAATTTCTGTTCCAACTTCAACGCCATTTTGGGCATTGATTAGCATTAATGCTATATCTGCTGGGAAAAGTGATGACACAAGGTTTCCGACAAAATCATCCAATCCAGGATTATCCAACATATTGATTTTTGTATTTCCTATTTGGGTATATAATACTGTTGAAAAAATTGAATTTTCGTTTTCGTGCTCTATTGGGCGGTAATCCGAAACTGTGGTCTTACTTGAGACATCCCCTTTTCTTTTAATTACTCCACCTATTTGTAACATGCTTTCTGCAAGTGTCGTTTTACCGGAACCTGAGTTGCCTACAAGGGCGATGTTCCTAATTTGGTCGGTTTGATAAGTCTTCATATAACAATTCTCAAAATTTAATTTATTACTTACTATAATTGGCTGACAAAAATAATAAAAATTACATAAGTACAAACCATAGCTTATTAATTATTATAAATATTTTCTATATTCTGCTTGAATACTTGTTAAAATAAACTTTTTTGAGATGTTTGTTTACTTTTGCGGATAAAAATGGACATCTGTTTGTGGGAATGGAATTGAAATATTGTTTTCTCTGAACAATTTGTCAATTTCGAATCGGAGATCACTCTTAATTCTTTCAATTCTAAAATTATCTTCTGAGTAAAACATTAGTCTAAAATCAAGAGATGAATCTCCAAAGTTTACAAAATGTACTGTAGGTGGAGCTGTTTTTAGTGAGATTAATTCATGACTTTTAGCAGCTTGTATCAATAAGCTTTCGACTAATCTTACATCACTGCCATAAGCTACGCCAATGACAATGTTAAAACGACTCATTGCACTGTTATGAGTCCAGTTAGTAATGTTTTCTCCTGTAAATTTACTGTTTGGAATAATAACTTCCACATCGTCTCTGGTTATTACAATTGATGTTCGTAAGTTTATTTTTGCAACTTTTCCTACAAGCTCATCTTTTATTTCAACTACATCGCCAATTTTAATTGATCTGTCAAATAATATTATAAAACCAGAAATGAGGTCGTTAAAAATATGTTGGATACCAAGCCCTAAGCCAATCAATAACGCAGATAAACTGGCAATTAAAATGGTAATGTTAAATCCCAATGATTCTATAAATAGACTTATGGCTATTATGTATATAAAGTATTTAACAATGAGATAGATACTCCGCGACTTGCCTCTTTCTATTTGTGAAGATGCAGGTTTACGATTTACATAAGCTTCGATAATGTATATGAGAACTCTAGTTCCAACTATTATCAAGTAAAATATGAGAATGTGATAATAGAATATAGTTATTTTTGGGGTGGAAATTATAGGTTTGTTTAAAAAAGCTTTAAAATCAAAACCGAGTGATGT
The DNA here is from genome assembly GCA_964397745.1 of uncultured Bacteroidales bacterium. Classification (GTDB taxonomy): domain Bacteria; phylum Bacteroidota; class Bacteroidia; order Bacteroidales; family ML635J-15; genus Bact-19. The sequence continues at coordinate 6,736 of CAYNKH010000032.1, forward strand.
AAAACAAGCATATATACTGAAAAAAGAAATAATAATATAAATGAAGTTTAGTATTTTTTTAGTGTTTTTTATTCAAGTAGATTCCTTATTCTTTTTCGGCGAAGGATTATTCTAAAAAAGAAAATAATCATTGCACCAGCTAAAAGAGAAACGAATGCTAATATAAGTTGATTAGCGGTTAATGTAAATTTTGCAGTTTCGATTAAGACCATTTCATAATTGTTTGAAATGTAAAAATAAGTAAAATGATTTAAAAAAGACTTATCCTGATATGTTTTTATTTATTAATGTTCAATAGAATTGTTAGCTTAGTAAAAGTCGGTCAAAAAAAATAGGTTGTTTAGACCGTTTGGTAGAGGAGAAAATTGCATGTTTTTACTGTTTGTTTAGTGTTTTCGTCAGGATTATACAATAATTATGGGTAGCAGAAAATTATTAAACCCCCTTTAGACCATTGATTTATAGGTTATTAACCCTAGGTTGTAGAGATTTGGAACTAATTTAGATATAATATGTGAGATTATAATTATCTTTGACAACTGAGAAGATATTTGTTGCTGTGCATCTTAAGGATTATTTGAGAGACATAATTATCTTCCCAATATTTTTATTGTTTAAGATTGTATTGATTTTTAGTATGAAAAAGTTTCTGACAATTATTTTGTTAATATATTCAATAACACTTTTTGCACAGCATTATACTTATCGGCATTATACTATTTTTGAAGGCTTACCACAAAATCAAGTTATGTGTTTGCATGTTGATAATAACGGATTTTTATGGCTCGGTACAAAAGGTGGAATTTGTCGATTCGACGGGAAAAATTTTGTGAGTTACCCAAGTGATAGACCTGAAGATAAGTATGTTCGAGGAATCTTTACATTTAAGGACATAAATTATTATTACACCCCTAAAAGAATATATAAGCAAAATGGAGATAGATTTATATTAATATACGAACATGATGGGGGGATATGTATGGTTAGTCCTATACAGAAAGAAAACGCACTGCAAATTGTAGGGCGAAGAGAGATAATTTTATATAGAGAAAATGTAAAGAAACAATTATTAGTTGTTGGTGATACTTGCAGAATTATTGGAGCAGGTAATACTCGGAATAATGAAATAGTGTTTTCGACAGATGCTGGTTTGTTTTGCGTTAAAGACTCAATTTTTACAAATATTTTAGATAATAGAAGTAATGATTTTTATCACAGTATTGTAGATGGGTTTTTTTGGTATTATAGTCAATTAAATAAAAATAAAATAACAGTTTTTGATTGTAAGAATAGAAATCAAAGTGAAGTTTTAATAGATTCTACCTTAAACATAAGTACGTTGTTTATCATTCCAAAAAATAAAATTATTGTTCGGCATAACATGGATACTTGGATTTTAATGGATATGCTTGGTAATGAGTTTGCCTCTGATTCAATTAGTGATGTGCAAATCAATGATGTTATTGAATATAATAACAATTATTTTTTTGCAACTGAGAATGGCTTATATATTTTAAATACTCAAGCATTTATCAATTATACGGAAAACGATGGGATCCCAAAATATGTATGGTCGATATTTGAAAGTGCTAATAATGAGATAGTTTTAGCTTCCTATCCAGGAAAAATTGCTAAAATAATTGATGATGATATTATTAGTGATTTGCCTATTAAAATGCCTAAAGTACTATCTCAGTATATGAAAAGATTTTATATGGGTGGTCTTTGTAGTTCAGCAGGTGAGTGGGTTATTCCTATGGATGGAGGTGCGTTTGTTGGAAATGAAGAAAACTATACTTTTATTACAATGCAGGAAGGAGATAGAGCATATACTCCGTTTTGTTCTTATGAAGATACAATTAGTAAACTGTTTTATTTTGGAACTAATAATGGAATATACTCATATAATAAAGCAACGGAGGAACTAAAAAACTTTTCTACTAATGGGCATAATGTTCTTGATATTGAGGATGATAAATTTGGAAGAAGATGGTTTTGCACTACTGGAGGTATTTATTTTATAGATAATGATTCTCTTGTTAAACCCAATTATAATGACAGTGTTTTTAGTCCTGTTTATGTTAGTTGCTGTAGAGATATTTATGGTAATATGTGGCTTGGAAATAAATTAGGATTGTTTCTATATGACTATAAAACTGTAAAGAAAGTTTACCACGGAGTATTTACCTTTATTAATAACTGCAAAGATTCACATATTATAGCTGGAAATACTTTTGGATTACTATATGTCGATTTAGATAAATATTATGCTGATGATAAAAAAGGTATGCGTTATTTTGATCGACATAATGGCTTTATCGGCAAAGAATGTGGCCAAAACGGAACTTGCGTTGACTCAAAAGGAAATATCTGGATTCCAACCTCTGAGAGCGTAGTTAAGTTTATGCCTGAATACCTTGATTATGACACAACTCCTCCTCGAACTTATTTGTACAATCTGCAAATTTCAGGTCGTGATTTAGATTGGGATACACATTGTAGTTTTCCTGTATTAAAGGATAGCACTTACAAAATAAATTGGGACGAAAATAACCTTAAATTTGAGTTTCATGGCGTGGAATATAATTGTCCTGAAAGAGTAATGTACAAATACAGATTATTGGGTTACAGTAATAAGTGGATTAACGATTCTACAGGTGTAGCACTATACACAAACCTTAAGCCAGGAAAATATACATTCGAAGTTCTGGCAGGTAATGAGAACGGCTTTTGGACAATCGAGCCTGCATCAATTAACGTTCACATTAAGCCCGCTTTTTGGCAAACTTTATGGTTTTTAATAGTAATAATTATTCTATCAATTATATTAATTGTATCTATTTCGTTTTTTCTTTTTAATCGGAAACGAAAAAGAGAAAAAGAAAAGCAAGAAGTTGAAAAAATGTTAGTCTCTATGCAAATGAGTACGGTAAACGCTCAGCTTGACCCACATTTCGTGTTTAATGCAATTTCGGCTATAGGCACTCAAGTGCAGTTAAATAATAATGACAAAGCTTATGATTATTTTGTGAAAGTTACTCGTTTACTGCGTAGCTCTCTTATTGATAAGGATAAAATTACTCGTAGTTTGGATTTTGAGCTAAAAGTTGTAAAAGATTATCTTAAACTGCAGAAATTAAGATTTGAGGAACGTATTGGTTATTATATTGATGTTGATAAGAATGTAAATCTTGATATTCTGATTCCTAAAATGTGTATTCAGGTTTTTGTTGAAAATGCGGTTAAACATGGAATCGAAAATAAGCTTGTAGGCGGTGTAATAAGTTTGCGAGTAAAGGAAAAAACCAATTATCTTGATGTAGAAATTGAAGATAATGGAATAGGAAGAGAGGCAGCAGATAAGATTCGTAAAAATTCTACAGGTATCGGGTTAAAAGCAATTTCCAACTTTTTTGAAATCACAAATAAAAATAACAAAGACAAAGCATATTATGAGATAATTGATTTATATAGCGACAATATAGCCACTGGAACACTTATAAAGCTTAAAATTCCACTTGATTATAAATATTCTAACTAATTTTAATAATAAATCTAATGATAAGAACAGTTATTATAGACGATGAAAATCATGCAATTACAAATATCTGTACCATGCTGCAGAAATTTGAAGATGTCAAGATTGAATATACTGCAACAAATCCTGAAGATGCAATTGCGTATCTTGTAAAAAATGACGCAGATCTTGTTTTTTTAGATATAAAAATGCCTGGGCAAACTGGGTTTGATGTATTAGATAGCTTGAACAATCTTGGGGCAAATTCATTTAAGGTTGTTTTTCTTACCGCTTATGATGAATTTGCAATAAAGGCAATAAAATATACTGCGTTCGACTATCTTTTGAAACCTGTCGATAAACAAGAACTACAAGAAACCATCAATAGAGTTATTGCCGAAAAAAATACCCACAAACCTTATGGCTACTCACAATTGTTAGATTTATTAAAGACAGAGGCAAAATTGAAGATTAATACTCCTAATGGTTATGAGTTTATCAATACCAATGATATTGCTTATGCAGAAAGTACAGGTAATTACACTAATCTTGTATTGACAAATAATACAAGTAGAACAGTTAGTAAGACATTAAAAGAAATAGAAACGGAATTAGAGCAATTCTCTTTTGTTCGAGTCCATCGAAAAAATCTAATAAACAAAAAACACCTCGCAGAATATGATAGGAGAAATGGTAAATGTATTTTATTATGCAATACAAATACTTTTGAAGTAGAGGTCTCATCGCGAATGTCAAAAAATTTATTGTAATACTAAATTTAATGTCAAAGTGCCGTACATAGTTTTTGCAATAGAACGCCAAATACTTCGTTACTATCGTGTTGAAAACAGTTATTTACAAAAGCAAACGCCTTGATTTTCAACACTTCGAAAGCCTTGCATTTGGCGTTTTCTTACTTGTGATGAGCTTGTCGAATTATCAAAGACTTAAAAACAAGAAGTTATAGCTGTGCTGTGTTTTTTATAGAAGTGAGCTCGCAAATTCGATTGTTTTATTTTTATAAGTTTACAACCCGTATCATTGAAACAGCGACTCAAAATTACTGTCTGTATATTATCACTCACACCCAAAAAACGTCTTTTTTAATAAAACACCATCTATTTTAACTCAATATTTTTGATTTTTCCTAAGATTAAAAAAACGTTTACTGCCAAATATTAAACGCTTATCCTTCAATTTGTACCGTATAATAACTAAGAACGAAATCTTTTAAATAATTCAAAGATTGCAATTATTATTGTAAAGTAAAGTATGCACATTATACTTAGGGATTGTCAAACAATAAACTGAGCATTTTTACTAATATGCTAAAAGCTGATTTAGATTATATAAACAAAATACATTTTACACCCAAACTTACAAATGGGGAAGTATTATATGGTTGTTGTTCGGCTGTGGTAAAACAGAATTTATTTAATTATATTTTTAAATCAATAAAGGACAATTACTGGTTGGGATTCTCTAACTGTGGCATTCATCACTATAAATTAGATAATAAAGATAATCCTGTTGAGTATAAGTTTTACGATTGGAAAAACATTGAAGATATTTCATTTAGATTCGCAGGTTCGCATGCTTCTTTTTGTTTTATGTTCCAAAAACAAAAACAATATAAATATTTATTACGTATTGAAGAGAAACTAAACTATATTAAATTAGATAAAAAAGCAATTGTTTTTTTGATGATGAAGGGGTCGAAGTAGTGTGGATTTGGGAGTGGGGAGTGCCGCTTTCTATTATTTTTTTCTCCAAACGCCAACAATTTCACCAATATAAACTGTGTGAAAATCTTTTTTTGGATATATGTTGTTCATGGTATTGCTGTCGCTGAATTCTTCTTCTTTTAAAACCGTAGAGAATGTTTTTTTGCATTCGATTATGAGGTGGGCTTCTTTAAAAGCAATGGAGCCATTTGGCGTTTCTATCGGACTTAATTTTTCGTAGTTCATTTTATCAAAATCTTTGCCAGATACAGTTCCCATTAAACGTAAGACTTCCTTGTCGGGATCATCAAAAAAGCAAATTGTGTAATAATCCTCACGTTCTGTATAGTTGTGTGTATGTCGTTGCGGACGGACATAAATTGTTGATACTGGTCTTTCCCACAACCAACCCAAATTACCCCAACTGGCTGTCATCATATTGTAGTCTTCTGGGTTTCCTGCGGCAATTAGCATCCAGTCTTTTCCAATCATTCTTATTGCATTATCGTTAAGGTCTTGCCATGTCTGTTTTTCAAAATTATCCAAATCGCTGATTTTTGTTTGTGCCGAGCATCCAATAGTAGTGAATAGAATAATAAAAAGTGCTAAGTTTCTCATTTGTTAAAATTTTATTTTCATTAAACTAGTAATTATAGTTAAGCTTGATTTTATTTTTGAGCAACAATTCCAAAGTGATTTTTGAGACCTGTGAATACTTCTATGTTTTTAAACTTTAATTTTTCTAAGGATTTAATTATATCATCTTCGTTAATTCTGTGTTCGATTGGAGGACCTGCCTTTATTTCTGGGTTTTGATTTTGAGCCCAGTCGATTATAAGCAGTTTTCCATTTGGTTTGAGTGTTCTGTGAACATTTCTCAACCAAATTTCAGGGCTTGGCATCTCATGATAGACTGTTATGCTCCAAACTGCATCAATATCATTTTCTGAAAAAGGCATTTGGTTGTCTTCGATAAGAATGGGGAAGATATTGTTTGAGCCACTATTGTTTTCTATGTCTTCTATCATTGCTGGTTCTATATCTAAAGCAAAAATTCTTGCGTTTGGATAGCTTTCAGCAATAAAATCAGTCATAAAACCAGTCCCTGCGCCGTAATCTACAAGGTTTTTAGGATTGTCGAGAGCTAGGTTGTCAATTACTATCTCAATAGGAATATTTCTTAATCTTTGCGGATTATTAAGTCTGTGTTTACTTTTAGGATCGAATTTTTTGTCTATCATGCTATTTTAACAGATTATATGTATGTTTTGTTCTGGCACAAAGATAGAAAAATTATGCGTTTTACTTTGGTTTTGTCGAGAACGGCAAAGTCCTCAATACAGGTTAAATTTGTTTTCGCCAAAAATGAATAAATTTGTACGCCAAAACCTTTATCTACTTATTTAGGTTTTAGAAATACTGTTGTTTTAGAAATGGTAATAAATTCCTGTTATAAATCTAACATTAGCTACTGCTTTAGGGTTTAGCGGAACTCCTTTCGCATTGTATGTTCCATCACCATAAGCGGCAACAGTATATTCTATTTCGGCACCTATTTGGATTTTGCCAGTATAGAAATTCACACGTGGAGAAACCCTGTAAAGATATTCAATGTTTGTACCCAATCCACCAGGTACGCCGATAATGTTTTTAGCAGCTCCAAGATTTTGGTTATATCCTGCAAAAATGCCGAAATTCCATTTTGTTCCAGTACTAGAAATATCTATCCAGCCAGTAGCACATCGTGTTGGTATATAGCTTTCCTCTAAGCTTGTAGCGTTTAGTAGTTCAAAAACCGCATATCCTCCTGGCATCATTATGCCTGTTGGGTTTTCGCAATATGTCCCAGCTATTTTGATATTTATTTTGCTCATTTTTGCATTTACATAAGCAAGTCCAGATACTGATGTTACAGTTTGGTTGGTTATATAGTTTGCTGTTGTTGTTAGGGAGGGAAGCATTGTATGATAATTTACTGAAAAGCCTGTATTGAAAGCTGTTCCAGCGTCTTTGTCAGATGTGCCATAGTTTAAATGAATATTCGCTCCAGGAATGCCAGAATTTCTAATATATGTTGGACTAGGTATTCCTGTAATATCTCTTGACGCAAAATCTCTTTCGCTGTATGCAGTAGCAGAAATTTTTAAGCCTCCAGCGGTAAACGAATATTTGATTTGTGGATTTCGAGAGAATGGAGCAAATCCTAAACCTGTATTAAAAGATACTGTACCTGGAAAACACTCAGTAATAAACATTGGATGCCAAAATTGACCAGTCATTAGATGCGACTTTTCCCAATCAAACTTAATGATAGCATGACGCAATCGGAAACCATTTATATCACCATTAGTGTGTCCAAAAAATTCTCCTTCAATAACTCCAGATGTTTTTGCCCCTAAGGCATCTGGACCAGTAATAACTCCTTTGAGACGAGTTTGAATTGCCAAAAAGTTAAAACTACCATGTGCATTAATATCATCTCCATTAGCATCCAATGAGGGAGCTTTGGGGTATAGTAATAAATGTCCTTCACGAGCATCAACTGTTTGTCTTGAATCGTAAAAAAAGTCGTTTTTAACGTAGCCCTGAAATTTAATCCCAAATGCTTTAGGTTTTTCATCATTTTGAGACATTATTACTGGTGACAATAAAACTACGCAAAGTGCAGTTAGTAAGTAAGATTGTAAAGTCCTTTTCATAATTTTGCTTATATGTTTACGGGGCGTAAAGATATAGACTTTTAATCGGCTTACCGTATTTTTTTTTAAGCAAAAAGTTGATATTCAACAGGATTTTATTAGGATTTTATCATTCGTGTGCTATTAATCAATAAGTTTTTTCTTCATCTTTTCGAATTCCTTTTCTGAGATAATTCCTTCTTCTAATAAATTTTGGAGCTGAAGAAGTTCATCAACCACAGATTTACTTTTATTAATATTTTGAATTTTTCTCTTATGTCCCCTGTCTTTTTTTGAGGCATTGACTATTTTATATATCCAATAGGACATAGCTATAATAAGGATAAAGACGACAATCAGATAAACTATGCGTATCATAATTTTTTTTTGTAAAAATAGGGAAATTCGTGAATTTTACCAACTTTTTTCGCAATTATTTGAATTCTCAATTATTGTAATGATTTCGACATTCTTAAGCATCGGAATAGTATCGAATGATAGTAAATTAGTCAAAATATTTGAAAACAATCTTGTGTGGACTCAATTTAGCTGAATTTGTTGACTGTGGTAGATGAATTTAGCTAAATTTGTTGACCGTGGTAAACAAATTCAGCTAAATTTGTTGACAGTAACGATTTATTTAGTATATTTGTGAAAAATAGAAAGAAATTATGATTGTACGAAATATTACATCAGAACTACTTAGAAATTTGAAACTAGGAAATGTAACTATTTTGTTCGGTGCAAGAAGAACAGGGAAAACGGTTTTAATGCTTAAAATTGTAGAAAGCTTAAAGGATAAAAAAGTTTTGGTATTAAACGGCGAAGATTTTGAAGTGATGGAGGTTCTCTCTTCGGGGAAACAGAGTGTGCTAAAAAGCTTGGTGGCAAATTATGATTATCTTTTTATAGATGAAGCTCAAAACATTCCTAAAATCGGACAAAATTTAAAATTGCTTGTTGATACCGTAACTAATTTATCGGTTTTTGCTACTGGCTCTGCTTCTTTTGATCTTCGCAATAAAGTCGGCGATCCTTTAACTGGTCGCTCCAGATTTTTCTATCTTTACCCATTCTCGTTTTCTGAAATATTTGATAATTATATTACTTCCGTCCAACAATTACCAATTAATGTGATTTACGGTAGTTATCCGCAGGTTTTTTTAGAAGATAATATTGTAGAAAAAAAACATATTCTTGAGAATTTGAAGAACGGATATTTATTAAAAGATGTGCTTCAATTAGACAATCTTAAGGATAGTATGTTTGTAATGGATTTACTCAAACTAATTGCTTTTCAAATTGGAAATGATGTTTCATACAATGAATTAGCAAGATCATTAAGCACTACTGTGAAGACAGTAAAACGTTATCTTGACATTCTTGAAAAAGCGTTTATTATCTTTAGTTTAAGAGGCTTTAGTCGTATTTTGCGGAAAGAGATTTCTAGATCGCCGAGGTTTTATTTTTGGGATAATGGTATCAGAAACACAGTAATTTCAAATTTTAACCCGCCTGAAACAAGATCTGATATGGGTAAACTTTGGGAAAATTATTGCATTTCCGAAAGGATAAAAAAGCAAAAATATAGTCAGACGTTTTCAAATTTTTATTTTTGGAGAACATACGACCAGCAAGAAATAGATTTGATAGAAGAGGTTGATGGTAATATTGTTGCGTTTGAATTCAAATGGGGTAATAAAACAGCTAAAATCCCTTCAGGTTTTAAAAATAATTATCCCGATTCTAAATTTACTGTCGTAAATAAGCTTAATATGTTTGAGTTTTTGAAGTAAACTGTATTAGTCAAAATGTTTGAAAACAATCTTGTGTGGACTCAATTCAGCTAAATTTGTTGACTGTGGTAGATGAATATAGCTTATTTTATTGACCGTAGAAAAGAATTGAATATTGGCTGAAAAAAAAAGCAAGAGAAATTATTTCTTCGATATTTCGACAAATTCGATACATCGCTCCGTTTAGGAATCAATAATCTCTCTTACTATATACTCACCTCTTTTTTGTTTATTGTTTAGGAATATTTTCCAAAACATCTATTAGGTGATCCCACCACATTTTTACTGTTTTTATTTCGATTTTCTCGTCAGGGGAGTGTACACCTCTAAGTGTTGGTCCAAATGATATCATATCAAGGTCTGGATATTTTTCTAAGAATAATCCACACTCTAAGCCTGCGTGTATTGCCCTAACTACTGGTTTTTTACCAAATAGTCTTTCATAAGATTTTTCGGCCACAGTTAGTATTTTGGAATTTCGGTTTGGTGCCCAGCCTGGGTATCCGTCTCCCGATTTAACACTTGCTCCTGCAAGTTTAAAAACGCTACGTACCATTATGTTAATATCAGCTTTTCCTGAATCGACAGAACTTCTTTGACTTGTAACAACAGTTATTTTGTTGTTTTCAAATTTAACAGAAGCAAGGTTTGTAGATGTTTCGACAAAACCTTCGATTGCTGGACTCCAAGCATGAACACCATGAGGGCAAGCGTATAAAGCTAAGCATAGGTTGGTCTGTGTTTGCTTGTCGATGACTGTTGCTGGCATTTTAGCCTCTTCAATAATTATATTAATTTTTGGTTCATTTATTACTATTTCGTTTATGATGTTTTTTTGTAATGTTTCAAAATCTTTCATCATCTCATCAGACTTATTTGCATCAATTGTGAAAGTCATTTCTGCCTCACGAGGGATAGCATTACGTTTATTTCCGCCGTCAAAGTTTGATAGTCTAATGTCGTATTTTTCGCTGAGTAGATGTAGAAATCTGTTAGCCATCTTATTTGAGTTGCCTAATCCTTTTTGAATCTCGTCTCCGCTATGACCACCTTGTAGCCCATTTACAGTGATTTTATAAGCTTTGTGGTTTTGCGGAACTGGTTCTGATTTAAAATCAAATGTAGCAATAGTGTCAATACCTCCTGCACAACCAATAAAAATTTCGCCTTCATCTTCTGAGTCGAGATTTAGCAATATTTTAGATTCAAAAAAATTTGGTTGAATTTCAAATGCTCCAGTAAGACCAGTTTCTTCATCAACGGTAAATAAACATTCGATAGGTCCGTGTTTTAAAGTATTGTCGGTTAAAATTGCCATAGATGCTGCAACTCCAATACCGTCATCTGCTCCAAGAGTAGTGCCTTTTGCTTTTACCCACTCACCATCAATATATGGTGTTATTCTGTCTGTATCGAAATTGATTTTAGTGTCTCGATTAGCTTCACAAACCATATCCATGTGGCTTTGTAAAATAACAGATTTTACATTTTCCATTCCAGCAGATGCAGGTTTTTTTATTAACACATTACCGATTTTGTCTCTTTTGGTTTCTAAATTATGCTCTTTCCCAAAGTTTAAAAGAAATGCGATTATTTTCTCTTCTTTTTTTGATGAACGTGGCACTTTTGTAATGTCTTCAAAATATTGCCAAACTTTTTTTGGTTCTAAATGTCCTAAAATACTCATGATATTGTTTTTTTTATTAATTTTGGCTAAAGTTACTAAAATTTTGTACATTTAAAAAAAAATGAATATTGAAAACTAATTTATATGTAATTTGTCGCTTAGGTTTAATTGTAATAATAATGTCTGCATTATTGATTTTATACTCTTGCCGAGAAACTGAGAGTAATCAGATAAGTGGTGTTTTAACTGATATGTCAACCGGTGAGCCTGTAGTTAATGCAAAAGTTGAGTTTGAAATTTCTGAGATTATGCACGGAAGTTTTAATTCTGCATTTCAATCTTTTAAAGAAGGATACACCGATTCGGAGGGCAAATTTTTGATAGAATTTGAAAGTCGAAATTTTGTAAAAATGAGACTTAAATTTTCAAAAGATGGCTATCATACGATTTATAATACTTTTGAACCCGAGAATGTCGGTTCTGAATATGTGAAAAATGATATTATCCCGAAAGAATCGTTTATTAGTGTAAAGATACATAATAGTTATCCTAATGATCCAGATGATGTTGTAAAAATACGATTGCAAAATATAAATTCTAATTGTGATGTTTGTTGTGGCCCTGATTTTAGGTTTTTTTATGGTGCTTATGTTGATACTAGTTTTGTTTGTAAAGTTGTGGGAGGCGATTATATTACCGTAAATTATATCTCAATACACCAAGAGCAATCTAATGTTGTTGAAAGCCAAGTTTATTGCACTCCAGGAGATACGGTAATGTATAATTGTTATTATTAAATGAGATTAGAAATTTTGTAGAAATGGGGGAGAGGTGTCGGTATTTTTCTACTCAAATCAAAATTAAAACTCATCCTCAATAGTAAAAACACACCAATTTAATTGTCTATATAATTTTTTTTTGTGTATTTTTGTAATAATAAGTTTAATTAATCTAACTAAAAATGAAAAACATGAAAAAAAATCTAATTATCTTAAGTTTACTTGTTTTTACTCTTGCATTTACCTCTTGTAATAATTATGGGACTAAACTAATGTTTGATGAAACAGAATTGTATTATACCCAAGACATAACTGAAGACGAAGCCAATGATATTGGCAAGTATCTTCAAGAAACTGGCTTTACAGAGGGAGACGAAAAAACTGTGCAAATAACAAAAGATGGCGATACGTATCAATTCAGAATGGTTGTGAAGGAAAGTTTTATAGATGATAATGAGTATGAGGAAATTGCGTATATATTCATTAATAATTTGTCTGCCGATATTTTAGAGAATAGTCCTGTTGAACTGCATATGTGCGATGAAGAATTAAAAACTCTAAAAGTGGTTGAAATGGCGGACGACCAAGAAGTAAGCGAAGATGGGTACCAAATGGAAACTTTCGATGGTACCCAAATTGAATATGATAATACCGTAAAATACAACGAAGTTGATGCCCTTGGAAACTTCTTAATGGAAACTGGTTTTACAGATGGTACTACAAAAAGTATTGTTTTTGTAAAAGACAAAAATACTTATGTTTTCAAAATGGTCGTTGATGAAGCATCATGGACAGACCCAGACTACCGAGATTTAGCAGAAGAATATGCAAGTCAAATGTCATCGACTATTTTTAATAACAAAGCAGTTGAAATTCATCTTTGCGATGATTATTTTGTAGTTCAAACTAAAGTAAAACTGTAAAATAATAATATTGATTACCGATTACCTCTGCTTTGGCGGAATTATGTAGTCTGCCTCTTAGGGTTTGTCAAATAATAAACTTCAATAAAATTGAGTATAAGTGGTTTTTGGCGGGAAGTTTGCCAGCGAAGCAGCAAACTTCGTGACAAAAACAAACAAAAAATTGAATCGTAAAACATTAATGATTATATTACAAAGTTTAAAATGCTTAAATTTTAATCATTATGTTTTTAAACTGCCACACATATTACAGTCTGCGACACGGTACAATTTCGCCTACACAACTTGCAGAAACAGCTTTTGCAAACGATACTGACAGTATCGCATTAACAGATATTAACAATACATCTGGGATTCCTGAATTTTATTTTGCTTGCCGTAAAAGTGGAGTAAAACCAATCGCCGGAGTTGACATTAGAGATAAGTTCCACAAGCAGCTTTTTGTGCTAATCGCCCGCAATAATCACGGCCTGGCAGAGATAAATAAATATTTAAGCGAGGTTAATCAAGGAAAACAAAAGCATGATGAACTTCCCGAATTTAACAATGTCTATATTATCATACCTTTTGAGAATTTTGTCGCAGATATAATCAAGGAAAATGAATTTATCGGAGTTAGACCAAACGATATTAAAAAACTTCTCAGTTCTAAATTGACAAAATTCAAATCGAAAATGCTAGTTCTACATTCCGTTAGTTTTAGAACAATTAAAGATTTTGAGCTTTTTATGAGTTTGCGAGCTATTGATAATAATACGCTTCTTTCGATGCTGCCTTCCGTACTTCATGCAAAATCAATGGATGTATTTATGCATCCCTCATATATTAGAAAAATATACTGCGATTATCCTGAAATTATTTCTAACACACTTAACTTACTCAAAACTTGTTCGCTTATTTTTAATAAAGAGCATAAAAACAAAAAAACTTTTACAGACACTTATAATAATGATGTTCAATTGCTTAGAAAACTGTCAGAGCGAGGTTTGAAAAAACGCTACGGAGCTCATAATCTAATTGCTTATGAAAGAATGCAAAGTGAGTTACAAATAATTGAAAAACTAAAATTTGTACCCTATTTTTTAATAACCTACGATATTGTAAGATACGCACAATCACGAAACTTTTTTCATGTCGGACGAGGTAGCGGAGCAAACAGCATCGTGGCTTACTGTCTAGGAATAACCAATGTTGATCCAATTGAGCTAAACCTTTACTTTGAGCGATTTTTAAACCCAAAACGCAGTTCACCTCCCGATTTTGATATTGATTTTTCGTGGCGAGATAGAGATAATATTTTCAAATATATTTTCAGAAAATACGGATCAGAGCATACAGCATTATTAGGAGCTATGAATACTTTTAAAACAAAATCAATACTTCGGGAATTAGGAAAAGTTAATGGTTTGCCCAAAAATGAACTCGATATACTCGCAAAAAACCCTCAATCTGTTAAAGATAAAGACAGTATTCACAAAAAAATTATTGAACAAGCTGCCGAGTTATCTGGTTTTCCAAATTTGCGTACAATTCATTCTGGAGGAGTACTTATAAGCGACTTACCAATATATTATTTTGCTGCTTTAGATATGCCTTCAAGAGGTTTTTTAACAACACAATGGGATATGTATGTTGCCGAAGATTTAGGTTTCGAAAAATTCGATATTCTTTCGCAACGTGGATTAGGACATATTCGCGATTGTGTAGAAATCGTATCACAAAACCGAGGCACAGAAATAGACATTCATAAACTTAATGAATTTAAGATAGATCCAAAAGTCAACAAGTACCTTTCTACTGGCAATACTATTGGCTGCTTTTACATCGAAAGTCCAGCAATGAGAGGACTTATATCAAAACTTAAGTGTCAAGATTATCTAACCTTAGTGGCAGCAAGTTCTATTATTCGACCAGGAGTCTCAAAATCGGGAATGATGAAAGAATACATTGCCAGATACAATAATTCAAACAATTTTAAATATCTACATCCAATAATGGAAAAACAGCTTAGCGAAACTTACGGAATAATGGTTTATCAAGAAGATGTACTCAAAGTTTGTCATCATTATGCAGGAATGGATCTTGCCGATGCAGATGTATTGCGACGTGCCATGAGTGGTAAGTTTAGATCAAAAACCGAATTTGATAATATTCGCAATAAGTTTTTCCGCATGTGTAACAAATTAAAGCGTCCAGAAAATATAAGCATAGAATTATGGCGACAAATCGAATCTTTTGCCGGATATTCGTTTTCAAAAGCACACTCGGCATCGTATGCAGTCGAAAGTTATCAAAGTTTGTACCTCAAAACTTATTATCCATTAGAATTTATGACATCAGTTATCAATAATTTTGGTGGATTTTACGAAGCGTGGGTATATTTTCATGAGGCAAAAACACTTGGAGCAAATATCAAATTGCCATGTATTAACAATAGTGAGTATATGACAAAAATTATTGATAAAGACATATATATTGGATTTATCCACGTGCAAAGTCTCGAACACTCTATGATAAACAAAATTGTTTATGAACGCAATTTAAACGGAAGTTTTAAAAGTTTTAATAATTTTATTAACAGATGTTCTGTTCCTGACCAAATGCTTAATAGACTTATTCGTATTGGAGCATTTAATTTTACAGGTTTTTCAAAAGCCGAACTTATGTGGAAAGCCTGTATGCGGAAAGCAAAAACTAAAATAAGCATTTACGAAACACAGAAAAAACTTTTTACAACCAACGAACCTGAATACAATATTCCTGCACTCAAAAACTCATCTACGGAACATGTTTATGACGAAATAGAACTTTTAGGTTTTCCAGTTAGTATGAGTTTTTTTGATTTATTGCAAACCAATTATCGTGGCGAAGTAAAATTTAATGATATGCTTAAAAACTGTGGTAAAACAGTTCGCATGCTTGGAGTTTTTGTATGTCTAAAATATGTTCGTACTGGTAATGGACAAATAATGAACTTTATGACATGGATTGATGCCGACGGAAATTTTTACGACTCTGTACATTTCCCAAATTCTTTAAAAGAATATCCATTTAAAGGTGTGGGCGTTTACCTAATGCTTGGTATTATTGATGTTGAGTTTGGCTACCCCCTTTTACGCACTCAAAAACTTGCAAAAATGCCTTTTAAACCCGACCCACGAGAATAAAATGGAATAGAGCGATATAAAAGCAGCTTTTTTGTGATTGCAAACAAGTTTTTATGCAAAACAACAGGGCAAACGCATACTTTAATTTTAATATCTCATGCAAATTATTCGCATTCCAGTTTGCTTTAAGTTTTTCGTTTTTTTATTAAGTTTAACACAAATAGAATCATTTTTAATTGTTTATGTCCCTTCGACAAAAGCTCAGGGCATCGCCTCTGGGCA
>CAYNKH010000033.1:0-22837 GCA_964397745.1 uncultured Bacteroidales bacterium
CTTTAATTGTAATGCAAAGATAAACAATTTAGGTAAAACATCTAGTATTCATTATCTATTATTAAACATAGTTTTGTTAATAAAATAACATTGTTTTTTGAATAACAATTATTATATTTGCAGAATATAACTACTCTTTTATGGAAAAATACATTTCAAAATTACCAGATAAAGTGTACAAGCATGAGTTACTTTCCTATTTACAAGAGTTTCAGGATATGTTTGGTTATATTGATTTGTCGTTTATTGAAGTATTAAGTAAAAACTCTGGCATTCCCTCTGGTAAAATATTTGGCATTACCTCCTTCTATAACCAATTTAGGTTTAAGCCAAAAGGCAAATTTCACATTCAAGTATGCGAGGGTTCATCATGTCATGTAAATGCAGAAATAGGACTTATTGAAGATATAAAGAAACTAATAAAGGCTGATGAAAAAGACACAAGTAACGATGGTTTATATAGTCTTGAGATTATACCCTGCATGGGAGCTTGTTCTCAAGGACCTGTGATTTCGGTTAATGGAAAATTTTACACAAAAGTTTCCAAAGAAGATATAAAAAAAATATTATCTGACTTGAATTTATAACATGAGAAACTTAAAAGACAAGACATATAAAACACTTTTTATTGATTCTACGGGACTTTCAAAAGCCTCTCAACACCCTAAACCTGTCGAAATCCCACATATTTATGTAGAGCGTAATACTGGTAGTATAGTTTCGGGAGTAGATTCAACAATACAGTATATAAAAAAGTATTTTGACAAGGACGAAGATTATAAATTAATTGAAACAGGCAGTTTAGGAATAAGCTCATTTGACCCAGTTGTTGGCATTCAAATCCATGGTCGCCCATTGATTTTTTTCAAAAATGTAACTTTCAGTTATGTTAGTACAATTCTTGATAGTATTTTGAATCATATTTTACCCGAACCAGAGTTTATATTAGGACAAATATCTCATGCAGGATTAAGCTCGTGGGCCGATGTTCCAGAGCTATATCAACTTGATATTTTTGCAAAGCAAAACCGCCGTATATTAAAAAACTTCGGACTTATTCAACCCGATTTTATTGAGTCATACATGGATTATGACGGCTACAAAGCCTTTGCAGAGACAATTACAAAAAAAACAGCAGCAGAAGTATGTAATATTATCGAAAAAAGTGGCTTAAGAGGTCGCGGAGGTGGTGCTTTTAACACAGGAATGAAATGGCAACAGGCTTTAAATACTAGCAAACCACAAAAATATTTTATCTGCAACGCCGACGAAAGCGACCCAGGGTCTTTTTCAGGAAGACTTTTGGCAGAAAGCAATCCTCATATGGTAATTGAAGGGATTTTAATTGGGGCTTACGCAATTAATGCACGTAAAGCATTTATATATATTAGAAACACCTATGCTCTGGCAATAGAGAGATTGCAAAATGCAATTGACCAAGCTCAAAAAGCTGGTCTTATAGGAGAGGATGTTTTTGGTAGCGGAATTAGTCTCGAAATCGAAATCTTTAAAGGTCCAGGAGCTTATGTTTGTGGCGAAGAAACAGCTCTTATTGCAAGTATGGAAGGAGAAAGAGGCACACCTAAACCAAAACCTCCTTATCCATCCGAAGATGGCTTATTCGGACAACCAACAGTTGTTAATAATATCGAAACAGTTTGTAATGTCCCATATATCCTCAACTATGGTATCGATGAGTTTCAAAAAGCTGGATTAAACAATTCGTTTGGAACCAAACTATTTTCGTTAAGCGGAAAAACTGATATTACTGGTGTAATTGAAATTGACTTAGGCACAAGTGTTACCGAAATCATAGACATCTGCATTACTAAACAACGCCAACCCGAAATTAAAGCAATTCACATTGGTGGTCCATCAGGAGGTTTTATTGATGCCAAAAACTTTTCAATTATTTTAGATTACGAAACGATATTCAACAACAATTTATGGCTTGGCTCTGGTAGTTTTTTATTTTTAGACAATACTAATTGCATAATTGATATTACAAAATATTTTATCAAATTTATAAACAACGAAAGTTGTGGCAAATGCATACCTTGTCGCGAAGGCTCACAAAGACTATTAGAAATTCTAAACAGAATATCCGAAAGACCCTCAGAGTATAACCAACACGAATCATTATTAAGATTTAAAGGCGTTACACAATTAGAACAAATTTCGAGTTTAATGCAAAAAACATCTCTCTGCGGACTGGGTCAAAACGCTCCCAATACAATTTTGAGCGGATTATCTAGGTTTAGACAAGAATATGAAGAACACATTTATGAAAGACAATGCGAAGCAAATGTATGCCGTAATTTAAAAGAATATTTTGTCATAATTGATAATTGTGTAGGTTGCGGAATATGTGCAAAAAAATGTCCTGCCGATGCTATTATTGGTACAGAACATCAAGCTCACTTTATTATTCAGGATAGATGTATAAAATGTGGAATATGCGAATCATCTTGTAAATTTAATGCAATAATGATAAAATAAAATATGACAATAACTTGTTACATAAATAATACTCAGCAAAATGCAGATGGCAACGAAACAATTCTATCTGTTCTAAATAGAATTGGGATTTCTATACCCACCTTATGTAACATGAAAGAGTTTAGTCCAACTGGAGCATGTAGGCTTTGCGTAGTTGAAGATGCAGAAACTGGAGAGCTTATTACCTCATGTTCTACTCCGGTAAGAGAAAACATGAAAATTTTTACTCACTCACCCGAAGTCATAAATGCACGTAAAACAATTATAGAATTATTGCTTGCAAACCATCCCGAAAGCTGTCTTTATTGCGATAAAAGTGGAAATTGCGAGTTACAAAAACTCTCCGAAGACTTAAACATTCGAGAAAAAGTTTTTTATGGCGATTTAATGAGTAGAAAAACTGACCGCTCAAGCCCAGGTATAGTCAGAGACATGTCGAAATGTATTTTATGCGGACGATGTGTTAGAATTTGTGATGAGATATTAGGCATTTCGGCCATTGATTTAATAAATAGAGGTAAAAACACCAGCATAGAGACAGTTTTTCAAAAAGGTTTATTTTACTCCGATTGTATTCATTGTGGTTTGTGCGTTACAGCATGTCCTACAGGAGCGATTATTTCAAAATCCAGTATTAATCAGGTTATCGAAAAACTCGGAAATAACAAAACGACAAAGAGTATAATGATACCCACTACGACAATCGCTAACATTGCAATAAGTTATAATATTCGCAAATATGAAGATGCACGAAATATGCTTGTTGCAGCCTTACACAATATTGGATTTAACAAAGTTTACCCAATGTCATTATTCAACGACTTTTTTATAAGCGAGGCTACATCAATTATCCAAACCAGATTAAAAAACTCACCACAACCCTTGATTATTACCGATTGTCCTGCAATTAAAAAATACATACAGATAAAAGAACCCGAACTTATTGAGTTTCTATGCAAAATTCCTGCACCACAACAAATTGGAGCAAAAATACTATCAATGCAAGAACATAGCGACATACTAATGAGCGTTAGCCCATGCATTGCACACAAATACGAAGCTATTCAAACACAAAACACAAACAAAGGGGTGCCCGAAATAGACTTTGTACTAACTTCCGATGAACTTGATAAACTGCTAAAAACCTTAGGAATAACATTACCATTTACACGAAAAGAAACTCCCGACCATCCAGCAAACTCAGACTCATCGGCTGGTGTGTTTTTTGAAACTAAACATGGGATTACCGAAGGAATTGTACGAGAATTATTTCATCGCTCCGATGTAAGTGTTCCACTCAATCGAATAATTGAAATAAAACCCGACAAGGACTTTATTGAATATGAATTCTCGATGAATAATACCTACTACAGTATAGCTTGCATTTCAGGTATTGAAAACCTAGTTAAATACAAAAAACAAATATTGCAGGGGAACTATCTGTTTATAGAAATACGATCATGCAAATCTGGGTGCATTGATGGTTGTGGACAAAAGCTTACCGATAGTCAGGATAGCCAAAAGCGTTTGAGAAAGACATTAAACGAATATGACGAAAAAACAAGTAATAATACGCCTGGAAAAAATCCATTTATAAAAGGATTTTATAGAAATCATAAACTAGGAAACATATTTTAATATGATAAAAATTAGTGAAAAACAACCCTTAGTCTTTACTATCGCCGATAGGTGTAAAACTTGTTATACATGTATCAGAGAATGTCCAGCAAAAGCTATTAGCATGCAAAACGGACAAGCAAATGTAATTGTCGAAAGATGCATTGGGTGTGGTAATTGTGTAAAAGTATGTACTCGTAAAGCCAAGAGTTTTTATAACGAAGAACAGCAAGTTTTAGAGCTTCTTAAAACTAGTAAAGATTGTATTGCATGTATTGCTCCAGCTTTCCCCGCTGAATTTAAAGAATTTGAAGACCACAAAATTGTAGTCGGGATGTTAAAAAAGCTTGGTTTCGATAAAGTTGTTGAAGTCTCTTTTGGTGCAGACCTAGTAGCCATGAAATACGAAGACCTCCTCCTAAATGATCATCACAAAAAATATATCTCAAGCGACTGCCCAGCAATTGTTTCATATATAACTAAATACTATCCACAACTAACAAAGTCTTTAGCTCCAATTGTTTCTCCACTGATGGCTATTATAAGAGTTGTTAAAGAACTCTACGGTAAAGATCGTAACACAGTATTTATTGGACCTTGTATAGCAAAAAAAACTGAATCTGATGACCCTGATTATGTGCTAACATTTAAGGAAATTCGAAATATGTTCGAAACAGAAAACATAAAAGCCGAAGACTGTGAACCAGCTGAGCTTGACCCACCACATGGTGGTAGAGGTGCAGCATTTCCAATAAGCCGGGGACTTATAAATACAATAAATATACAAGAGAATCTTATTCAAGGGAATATTATAGTTGCAGAAGGTCGAGAGAACTTTAAAGAGGCTATTAATGAATTTGACAATGGATTTATCGATGACCATAATTTGGAACTGCTTTGCTGCGAAGGCTGTATTATGGGACCTGGAATGTTCTCAGAAGGTAAACGATATCAAAACAGAGCTTATATAACTCGATATGTCAAAAGAAAACTTGATAATCTCAATGTTGAGGATTGGGAAAACCACTTTAATAGGTTTCGGAATATTGACCTTGACCGCAGTTTCTCTCAAGACGATAGTAGAGTTAAAGCTCCAAGCGAAGAAGAAATTGACGCACTTTATCATACAATGGGAAAACATGACAAACAAGATAGACTAGATTGTCATGCCTGCGGTTATGAATCTTGCAGAGAGCATGCAATAGCTGTGCTACGAGGTCTTGCTGAAGTTGATATGTGCTTACCTTATACTTTAGATAAGTTAAAAAATATGGTAAACGAGCTTAACACAAAAAACACTAAGCTCGAAACTGTGCAACAAGCACTTAAACAAAGCGAAAAACTTGCACATTTAGGTCAACTAGCTGCAGGGATAGCACACGAAATAAACAATCCGCTTGGAGTTGTAATTATGTATTCGAACATTATGCTTGATGAAATAAATCCCAAAGATGAAGCTTATGAAGATCTAAAATTGATAACAGAACAAGCTATGCGATGCAAAAACATTGTTAGTGGCTTATTAAATTTTGCCAGAAAAAATAAAGTAAAATTCACATCTATAAATATTTCGGAATTTATTAACACTTGCTTAAAAGCAGTAATTATACCGAGCAATATTGAAGTTGAACAAAAATGCTATTTAAGCAACTTTAACACTTCTATTGATGAAGAACAAATGACACAAGCAATTACTAATATTATAAAGAATGCCATCGAAGCTATGCCCGACGGAGGCAAACTTAATATTGAGCTAAGTAACGAAAAAGACAATATAAAAATAATATTCCAAGACACGGGTACTGGGATAAAAGAGACCGACAAAGATAAACTATTTACACCATTTTTTACAACAAAAGAATTTGGTAAAGGCACAGGACTTGGGCTCCCAACAACCTATGGAATAATTAAAATGCACAAAGGCAAAATTCATGTCGATTCAAACAGTAATCCGAAAAAAGGAAATACGGGAACAAAATTTACAATAACTTTACCACAACTAAACGAAAATTGAATATGAAAACAAATAAAACGGTTCTTTTAGCGGATGATGATTTCGATTATTTGTTTCAAACAAAATTCCGCCTCGAAACTGCTGGTTTTACTGTAATTACTGCAAGTTCGCAAAAAGAAGCAGAACAATTAATAGAGTTGGGAGGTTTTGATGCGGCAGTTTTTGATCTTATGATGGAAAACGATGATAGTGGTTTTATTCTCGCATACAAAACAAAAAAAATGCATCCAAACACTCCAGTAATTATTTCTACAGCAGTTACTGCCGAAACTGGATATAAATTTGATACTGATAATCCATGGGTAAAAGCAGACCTATATCTTGAAAAAGGTGTTGAATCGGAAAAAATTGCAGAAGAGTTAACTAAATTATTAAAATCTCAAAATTATGGATAAATTAAAAATCTTAGTAGTTGACGACGAGTTTGGGATTAGATCAGGCATTAAACGAATAATAGACAAGTTTGAAGTTGACTATCCATTTATGGACGAACCAATAGGATTCGAAGTAAGCGAAGCTGAAACTGGCGAAATAGCAATTGAAAAGATAAAAGCAGAAAACTTTCATATAATTTTGCTTGATAATAAACTGCCTGGAATACAAGGAGTTGACGTACTCGAGTATATAAATGTACAAGAAATCGATTCAAAGGTCATAATGATTACCTCGTATGCCTCTCTCGAACTTGCGGTAAAGGCAACAAAACAAGGAGCAATTGATTTTGTCCCAAAACCCTTTACCCCACAGGAGTTAAGAGCGTCAATCGAAAACATTACTAAACAGCTCTTCTTAAAACAAATGACTTCTAAATTACAAAAAGAAGGAAAACATATAAGATTTCAATTTTTATCACTTTTATCGCACGAATTAAAGTCGCCTGTTAATGCTGTCGAAGGATATCTTAAAATTATTAAAGATCAAAAAAATGGTAAATATGTTGCCGATTACCTGCCAATGATTGATAGATCTATTGAGCGTTTAAATGCAATGCGAGGCATGATAATGGATTTACTTGATTTAACAAAAATAGAATCGGGACAAGCAAAAAGAAATCCTATACCAACCGACATAGGCGAAGTAGCAAAAACTTGCATTGCTGCAATAAAACCAATGGCAATACAAAAGGATGTAAATATTTATCTTAACTATAACACTAAAATATTATATGATTTTGATATAAACGACTTAGAAATTGTGCTAAACAACATTTTTTCAAATGCTGTTAAATACAACAAAAATGGTGGTAGAGTCGATTGCACAATCCGTGAAATCAACAATAAAATTGAAATAATAATCGCTGATACTGGGATTGGAATAAGCAAAGAAGATCAAAACAAACTTTTTAAAGAATTTGTTAGGATAAGAAACAAAGAAACCAGCAAAATCCCAGGAAGCGGTCTCGGATTATCTATTGTGAAAAAAATTCTCGAAAACTATGACGCCGAAATAACACTTAATAGTGAAGTAAATAAAGGTACAAAAGTGAAAATAATCTTAAATAACTAAAATATATGCTACCTGAAAAAACAATTGAAAGATTAAGCATGTATCGCCGAGTCTTACAAACATATCAAGATAATAAAAGTGAATTTATTTATTCACATGAACTTGCAAACCTCTTACATTTAACTCCCGTACAAGTACGCCGCGACATTATGCTAATAGGCTATACAGGCACCCAAAGAAAAGGATACTCTGTTAAAGAATTAATCGAAAAAATTAGCCAAATTCTAGACGGCGGAGTACAAATAAATGCTGTTATCGTTGGTATGGGGCATCTTGGTAAAGCCATTACCAATTATTTTAACTCAAAACAAAGTAAAATCGAAATTGTTGCTGCGTTCGAAAATGATTCTTCAAAAGTGGACAGGGTTATTTCAGGTATTAAATCCTATCACACCGATAACCTCGAAAAAATACTCGAAGACGCTCATGCAACAATTGCCATACTATCTTTATCGCCTCCCGAAGCACAAGATATTACAGACAGACTTGTATTCGCAGGAATAAAAGGCATACTTAATTTTACTTCAATACCGCTTAATGTACCAGAGGATGTCTATCTCGAAAACTACGACATGGTTACATCTATGGAAAAAGTTGCTTACTTTGTAAAAGAAAAAATAAAGAAATAAATGAAAATTCATTATAATTTTGACAATATTGGGGAAATAAAGAATCCTGTCGTTACAACAGGAACTTTCGATGGAGTGCATGTTGGTCATGCAATTATTATAGCAAGATTAAATCAACTTGCAAAAGAAATTAATGGAGAATCTGTATTAATCACTTTTCATCCACATCCAAGAAAAGTACTTTTTCCAGATAAATCAAAAGATTTAAAATTGATTAATACTCAAAATGAAAAGGCAAAAATGCTTGCAAAAACGCAATTAGACCATCTTTTTATTATTGATTTTACTCTCAGTTTTGCAAAAATAAGCTCGCAATCTTTTGTAAACGACATACTATTAGACAAGCTAAAAGCAAAAGTTATTGTTGTAGGTTTTAATCATCATTTTGGACACAACCGCGAAGGAGATTACGACTATTTGTACAAGCTAAGCAAACAACGCAACTTTACTGTCGAAGAAATCCCTCAACAAGATATCGAAAACGAAGCTGTAAGCTCTACTCGCATTCGCAAAGCTATTCTTGAGGGACAGATAATGAAAGCAAATGCATATCTCGACCATCAATATTTTCTTATGGGTAAATTAAGTGAACTAAATAATACAAATGGACAGGGACTTAATGGTAAAATCGATATAGAGGAAAACGAAAAACTTATTCCGCCCTATGGACGATATGCTGCAAAATTAGAGCAAGACGATAAAATTCATTACTGTTTTTGCGAAATATTTAAGCTATCCGAAAATACTGTTGTAAAAATATTCATCACAGATAAAGAGGTTAATTTATCAGAAAATTATGCAAATTTGTATTTTTATAAAAAACTTAGAACTTACAATGGAGATGATGATTATTCATTAGGACGCATTGAAGACATAGAATTATTAGACGAATTAATTTTTTAATCATTAAAATTAACAAACGATATGAAAATATCAATTATTGGAACCGGTTATGTAGGATTAGTGTCGGGGGCATGCTTTGCCGAGATGGGCGTTATAACATCATGTCTTGATATTGACAAAAATAAAATAGAAAATCTCAAAAAAGGTATTATGCCAATTTGGGAGCCAGGTCTTGAAACAATGGTAAAACGAAATTTCGAAAAAAACAGACTTAGTTTTACCACTAATATTACAGAAAGCATAAAAAATGCTCAAGCGGTTTTTATTGCAGTTGGCACTCCTCCTGATGAAGACGGCAGTGCAGATTTACAGTATGTTTTATCAGTTGCTGGGGAAATCGGGAAAAATATGGATCACTATATGGTGATAATAACCAAAAGCACAGTACCAATAGGAACTGCCGAAAAAGTTCGTAAAACAATACAAGATGAGCTTAATAAAAGAAATGCAGACATAGAATTTGATATAGCTTCTAATCCTGAGTTCCTCAAAGAAGGCGATGCTATTGATGATTGTTTGCACCCAGACAGAATTGTAGTTGGTATCGACAGCGAAAAAGCTAAAGATATTATCGAAAGATTATACAAACCTTTTGTACTAAATGGACACCCGATAATTTATATGGATATCCCATCGGCAGAGCTAACAAAATATACTGCAAATGCACTATTGGCAACCAAAATATCTTTTATGAACGATATTGCCAATCTTTGTGAAATTGTTGGGGCAGACATTAATGCCGTTCGCCGTGGGATTGGTACAGACAAAAGAATTGGACCATATTTTATATATGCTGGCACAGGTTATGGAGGCTCATGTTTTCCAAAAGACGTTAAAGCTATAATTAAAACAGCCGACGAAAAAGGCTATTCCTTAGAAATATTAAAATCTGTTGAAAACGTCAATAACAGACAAAAGGAAAGTTTGTACCATAAAGCTATTAAGCACTTTAACGGAGATCTTAAAGGAAAAAAAATCGCTTTGTGGGGATTATCATTTAAGCCAAACACAGACGACATGCGCGAAGCTCCTGCACTTGTATTAATTGATAAACTTACAGCTAAAGGAGCAAATGTGGTTGCTTATGACCCAGTTGCAATGGACGAGGCAAAACGAATACTCGGGGATAAAATAAAATTCGTGAATGATCCTTATGAAGCATTAAACAATGCTGATGCACTTATGTTAGTAACAGAGTGGACAGAGTTTAGAATACTAAACTATCCGAAAATGCAAAATATGAAAGAGAAATTAATCTTTGATGGAAGAAACATTTACGATCCCGAAGAGGTTAGACAACAAGGTTTCGCTTATTATAGTATTGGGAGACAATAAATATGGACAACAAAATACAAATAACAATTTGTTTAGGCTCATCGTGCTTTAGCCGTAAAAACCGTGATGTAGTATCTGCCTTACAAGAGTATATCAGCAATAACAAACTGGACAATGACGTACATCTTAAAGGTGGACACTGCTTTGGGAAGTGTAGTCTAGGACCAATTATGTTCGTTGAAGAAGATATTTATCACGAAATTACGCCACAAAAAGCCATTGCAATTGTAGAAACATATCTGAATAAAAAGTAATATGCAAAATAAACCATTGATAAGCATCGACAAAGAATCGTGTACTCACTGTTACGCCTGCGTCAGGGCTTGCCCAACTAAAGCTATTACAACAGGCTCTAAATCAAACGATCTTGTGATAAATCACGATAGATGTATTGGTTGTGGCAACTGTTATGTCAGTTGTGGACCCAAAGCGATTAAATATGCACAATCAATTAAAGAAGTCTCCAAATATCTGGCAGCTAAAAACAAATGCATCGCAATAGTTGATCCATCGATTGCATCAGAATTTCCCGACATCTCTGATTATCGTAATTTTGTAGGTATGTTCAGAGCATTAGGTTTCGATTATGTAAACGAGATTTCTTTCGGAGCCGATCTTATTGCAGCAAAATACAAAGAAACTTTTACAGATTTTAAAGGCAAATATATAATTACAGCAAATTGTCCTCCTGTTTACGAATATATCGAGAAGTTTCAGCCAAACATAACAGATTCTATTGCTAAATTGGATAGCCCGATGATAGCAACCGCTAAAGTTATGCGTGAAATACACGGAGACAAAGCAATAATAATTTCAATAAGCTCTTGTTTAGCACAAAAAAAAGAAATTTTACGATATAATGGACTCATAAATGAACATATTGGCTTCGAAGAGCTCCGTACTATGTTCAAAACAAACAATATTTATGAAAATTCTGTTGAATTTAGCGAATTTGACCAACCAATTGGCTCAAAAGGATCACTTTTTCCATTAAGTAGAGGAATACTTGATGCCGCCGATATAGATCAGACTCCAGGAAAATCAAAAATAATAACACGCGAAGGACCCGATAACTTTGTTCAAAACATACTTGACTTCGCCAATTACAATGAAATTAAACATAATCTTAATATTTTTTACTGCTATGGGTGCAATATGGGACCTTGTTCCTCACACACATCTAGTTATTTACTAAATCACAGCCAAGTGATTAATTATTACAACAAACGTCAAGGGCTTCTTGATGAAGAAACATGGAATAAAAACATAAAAAAATATTTAAAACTTGACTTTACTCGCAATTACACAGTCGATGACCAACGAATAGCTCCTCCTTCCGATAAAAAAATTAAAGAAGTTCTAAAATTACTTGGAAAAGATATTTATAACGATGTAGGCTGTAAAAGTTGCGGATACGATAATTGTTACGAGTTTGCAAGTGATGTTGCAAAAGACCTAGTAAAACCAGAGATGTGCATTAGCTTTACCTTAAAAAACAGACAAGAATTTATAAATAAACTAACTGCAACAAATATAAAACTTGCCGAAACACAAAAGGCTCTTGAAGTATCCGAAACCAAATTACGCAAAGACCACGCAAATGTACAAGAAAGCATGTCATTAACAAAAGCTATACTCGAAAAAATCCCATCTGGTGTTGTTATTGTTGATGATAAACTAAAAATCATACAATCCAACACTCAATTTATTGAACTAATTGGTAAAGAAGCGAAAGAAATAAACGAGATAATACCTGGTTTAATCAATGCCGACATTAAAACTTTGTTGCCACATCAAATATATCAGCTTTTTAGTTTTGTTATTCAGAAAAACGATAATGTAGAAAATAAAGATATCGAATTTGAAGATAAATTACTAAACATCTCTGTATTTCCAATAAAAAAAGGGAAAATAATCGGAGCAGTTTTCAAAAATTTATATCAACCCGAAATAAGAAAAGAAGAGGTAATAGCACGTATCAACGATGTTATTGAAAAAAACTTAGGAATGGTTCAAAAGATTGGATTTTTACTAGGCGAGGGAGCCTCCGAGACAGAAAGAATGCTAAATAGTATCATTCAATCGTATGACAGCAACAAAAACGAGGAAGAAAAATAAACATGGCTGAAAATCTTTACATAGAAGTAGATGTTAAACAAATAAATCATGAAAATGAAAAAATTTGTGGCGATGTTTTTCTTAAACGCCGCATAAAAGAAGATAACCGAATTATTGCAGTTTTAAGCGATGGAATGGGACATGGAGTTAAAGCTAATGTATTGGCAACACTCACTTCGACAATGGCATTAAACTTTACTACAGAGCATCGAAAACCAGAACGAATTGCTGAGATCATTATGAACACTTTGCCTGTTTGTAGCGAAAGACGAATTTCGTACTCAACTTTTACGGTTGCTGATCTTGAAATTGACGGAAAGGTGCATTTGTTAGAATACGATAACCCTCCAGCTTTAGTTTTTCGCAATAACCAAATCTTACAGCTCACAAGAGAGGTTATTGAAATGAAAACTCCTCAACATCAAGGAAAAAAACTAACATTTACAAGTTTTTATCCCAAATTATACGATCGCATTGTGTTTTTTAGCGATGGAGTTGCACAATCGGGTATGGGAACCGAAAAATATCCTTTTGGCTGGGAAAACTCCAATATTGAAGAGTATATTCTTAGATTACTAGAAAACAACAAAGATATTTCGGCTGGAAAACTAGCCGAAAAAGTCGTTAATAAAGCTGTTGCAAACGACATTTACAAATCAAAGGATGACACATCATGTGCCTCCATATATTTTAGAGAGCCTAGAAAACTACTATTAGTTACTGGACCTCCAATGGACAGGTCTTATGACAAAGAATTAGCCGAAATAGTTAAAAATTATAAGGGCAAAAAAATCATTTCGGGAGGTTCTACAACAGATCTTATTGCAAGAGAACTAAAATTAAAAGTAACAGATTCTTTAGACTTTCTTGATCCAGAACTGCCGCCAATCTCATACATGGAAAAAATAGACTTAGTTACCGAGGGCATACTTACGCTTAACAAAGTTTGGAAAATCCTTAAAGCGATGACACACGATTTTGTCCCTGGCAAAGGACCAGCCGACCAAATTGTAAAACTTATTATGCAAAGTGACCATATTGATATTATTGTAGGAACCAAAATAAACGAAGCCCATCAAGACCCAAATGTCCCAGTTGATCTTGAAATAAGACGAACAATTGCAGGTAGAGTCGCTAATGTTTTAGAATGTAAATTGCTAAAACATATTACGCTAAGGCACATTTAATTAAAGGTGGCTTCAAGACATTTTGGCTTATGCCGAAACCTACTTTGACAAGCCAACACTCAGCCGCTTTGTTCTCGTCCGTTCGTTTGTGTGTTTGTTTTCTTGCACTACCGCTGACCCCAGCCAACGCTCATTGTATCGCACTTTAACAGCATTCGAAACAACAAAAAATCAATTAGTTCATCTTTAAGTACAATAAACTTTAAGAATGAGCTATACTAACAATTATTTACTTCATTCGTATCAAATTGGTGTAATTAACAAACCCAATAGCATTTAACTATTAAATATTACAAAATTTAAAACTTTATAACACAATAAATGTATATATCATAAATAAAATAGATATTTGTACGTTATAGTACATAGTCTTTGAAAAAAGTCAAAGACTTCAAAAACAGTAGTTGTCTTGAGGGCACTACATAACAAAACAAGAATTGAGTAAACAAGTAAAAATAGCATTTATCGTTTTGATTGTTTTGCTTTTATCTCTGCAAACACGAGCTCAGTTTATAAAAATGACAGACAGAGTAATTGTTGCTGGCTTTGTTTTTGAAGAGACAACAGGCGAACCCCTTTCGTTTGTTAATGTCTTTATAAAAAAAACTCGCAGAGGAACCATAACCGATACAACTGGTTATTTTATTCTCTCTGCAAAAATAAATGACACACTTACTTTTTCAAGCCTTGGATACGATCGCAAATACGTTGTCCTAACCGATTCGGCTGCCGATAATATGAAACCCCTATTAGTTTTTCTTGATACACGCATATATGAAATTAATTCGATAGACATAATCGCTTTAAAAAAATATAAACAATTGGAATACGAGATTACAAATATGCGTCTGCCAAATGACGATTATGTGAATGCTGCGAGAAACTTTCCGTTTAGACCAGCAGATATTGACTACTACTCTAGGGTAAATGCACCTGGTTTCGGATTAGTATTTAGTCCAATTTCTGCTTTATACGATATGTTTAGCAAGGAGGGAAAAGAAAGGCGAAAATTAGAAGAGTTGCAGCAAGCAGACAGGCTTAACCGTATTATTGAAGATAAATTAAACCCTGAATTAATAATGAATATAACTCAAATGCCACGAGAAGAAGTTAATATTTTTATTGCTTGGTGTAATTTTTCTCAAGGCTTTGTTGCTCGTCTAAACGAATACGACCTAATATCAGTAATCGTTTATAAGCATAAACAGTACAAAAAATTCAAAGGCCTCTAAAATGTCCATAGTCGCAAAACTTGTTTTTTATAAAATTTAAAATTAGCTTTACAAAAATTTAAAACTTTCGATATGTTGCTTATTAAATCAGAATCAAGAGATGCTTACTTTAATATTGCTTTGGAAGAGTATCTTATAAATAATTTTGATAAAGAATTTTTTATTATTGCAGTTAATGAACCTTCTATAATAATTGGCTTAAATCAAAATACTTATGATGAAATCAACGCTCTTTACGTAAAGCAAAACAATCTAAGGGTTGTGAGAAGGCTTTCGGGCGGGGGAACAGTTTTTCAGGACCATGGAAATATTAATTTCTCACATATCTATTATGACGATGGTTCAAAACTAAACGACTTTAGTAAAGTTTCTAAAATAATTTTAGACTTTGTGAATCAAAAACTTGGGCTAAACGCAATCTTTGCTGGACGAAACGGTCTTATAATTGAGGATAAAAAATTTAGTGGTCATTCTCGAATTAAAATGAATGACAAAATATTGCATCACGGGACATTACTAATATCCTCCAACATGAAGTCATTAACAGATGCACTTAAAGAAAACAATGCGAAATATACTGATCGTGCTTTGCTGTCAAATCACGATAGCATAACAAACCTCTCGGAACATATTGAGTCTGCACCCTCGACTGAAAAAATTTTAGACATGTTTTGGAATTATTTACGGAGCGTATTTCCTGAATCTAAAGTATATGAGATAAGTGCAGAAGATATTGAGAGTGTCAACAAATTAGTTGCCGAAAAATATTCGACTTGGGATTGGAATTATGGAAGTGAAATAGAGCTTCCACTGTATAAAGTAGGGTCTTCAAAATTCGGAAATTACGAAATATATCTTCAAGCCGAAGATGACAAAATCAAGCAAATTAGAATTTTGGGAGATTTTTTCTCAAAACAGAATATCTCTGATATCGAAAATGCACTTATAGATTGTAAAATAAATTCAAAAGCTATTACCAAATCATTATCAAACATCGACTTTAACAACTATATGTCGGGAATAAGTCTTGAAGAATTTGCTTCGGTTTTTGATAAGAATCTGGACTAAAAATCAGACAACACCAAAATAATGATACCAAATCAGTTTGGATTTTACAATAATTATCATGCTACAACAGAGACTAAAGAGGATTTGCTGCATAAAGGTCTTGTGTATTCAAAACGGATATCCAAACTTGAAGAATTTATAAAAATAATTATAAAACAATTTCGGTAGGCAGGAAACTGTCTGCTTTTTTATTATGTTTTGCAATATGAAAAATATTAAATCGCTTGAAGAGTTATTAATCGACAAGTTGAGTAAAAAACTTCCAGGAATGTCGGCTCAGAAAAAAATGATACCTGCTTTTCTTAATAATGAGCCTGAATATTTTAATTACCACCAAATTTTGCGTGATGCCGCAGTACTAATTTGCCTGTTCGAAGATAATAATAGAATAAAAACAGTTTTAATTGAGCGGGTTCAGGATTCGGGACCGCATTCGGGACAAATTGCTTTTCCTGGTGGCAGAAAAGAGATTGCAGACAATGACCTTATTGATACAGCTATTAGAGAAGCAAACGAAGAAGTGGGATTAAACACTCCAAAAACATCATATATTGGTAGTTTGACATCTGTTCAAATTCCTATTAGCAGATATAATGTTTTACCAGTAATATGTATAGTAGAGAGCATTGGCGATTTAACTATTTGCGAAAACGAAATTCGTAATGTTTTTGTAGTAGATTTATTCGATTTGCTTGAGTCAGAAGGCATTCGTCAGGTTCGTGCCAGACAAGTAACAATTGATGCTCCGTCTTTCGCTTTTGGTAAACAAATTGTGTGGGGAGCAACCGCAATGGTGTTAAAAGAGTTAAAAGAAATAATCAAGGGGGTTGAGAAGAGTAAAAAGTTGGGAGTGAGCTAAAGTTCGGAGTTGGCAGTGGGGAGTGAACTAGAGTTGGGAGTGCGAAATAGTAAGAAATGGTAAGGGGGCTGTGCCGTCAGGAATGGTCAAGTGTAAGAAAAAGAGTGAAAAGTTTTGACTTGTCGTTCGCTTACTTCAGTTCCGCTCAGAACAAGTCGCTCACTCCAATTATTTTTTAACATTAAGGGCATTAAGGTTCAGAACTACTAATCTTTTCGCAAAACTACTAATCTTTTCGCAAATCAGCAATCCCCAGATTTAAAGATTAGCCTTAAATTTGTGGGAGAATTTTCACTTTACATTGCCGACAAATAAATCAAAAACTATATTCAGAACAACTGCCCCCTAATTATTTATAGTTCATGTAGTTGTATGAAAATGAGATAATTATAGGAATATTTAATAAATTGTGCTTGGATTTTAAAAAGATACTAAAACGAGGCAAAAAGATTATCATCATTTCTAAATCTAAGTTCGATATAAAATTAATAAATACAATAGTGAGAACTTTTTTATAAATGTTAAGCTATCCTTTCAGGACGTCATCGGTATTTGTTTAATTAACCCGAAGCTTCGCATCTGGTTAAAATAACTAGGATGTACGCCCTGAAAGGGCAGCTTATTGTTTTAAATCAATATAATCATAAAACACCACATTTATAATAATTAACTTTATCTCGGCTACGCCACACAATGCGTTGAACTCGGTTGTTTTGTGTATCTGTTTGCCCTATGGTCTCAGGAAACCATTTTTAAACACATAACGCAAGAGTTTGACATTAAGATGTTTGCGTGCAATTTCGAAGATAAAATTACTGATACTACAATACTTACTTAATCCGTTAGTATTACAGATATATAAAACTGATGAAAATCTAAAAGTACAAAATGGTATCATCATAAATCCGCTAGGGTCAGTTGTTCTGATATTGAACGCAGGTTATTAATGTAGTAAGCACTCAGGAAAAATTGGTAAAGTCATAAAAAGCTTTTTCGGGAAAAAGAAAAATAAGGAATTAATTAATTGAATACGACAAAAAAAAGCATAATCAAGGGCGAATCAGGAGTCATGAGCTTAGTAAAGAAAAACAAAGAATGGGGAGTGCCAAATTTCTATATAAAAAAACCGCCTCAATATTTATTAAGGCGGAATTTTATTAACAACAACATATATTATTTCATTAGTTCTACAAAATACTTATAGAATAATGGTATAGTTCTAATTCCGTTTAGGAAGTTTTCTACAGGGTAATTTTCGTTTGGTGAGTGAATCGCATCAGATTCGAGACCAAATCCCATAAGCACAGATTTAATTCCTAAAACCTCTTCAAAAGTAGAAATAATAGGAATACTACCACCACTGCGAACTGGGACGGGTCTCTTACCAAATACATCATGATATGCTTTTTCGGCAGCTTTATAAGCTGGCAAATCAATTGGGCAAGCGTATCCCTGTCCACCATGTAAAGGAGTAACTTCTACCTTAACATAATCAGGAGCAATAGCTTCGAAATATTCTTTAAACATTTTAGAAATCTTGACATTATCTTGGTTTGGCACCAACCGGGTAGATATTTTTGCTTGTGCAATTGAAGGAAGGACTGTTTTTGCCCCTTCCCCTATATATCCGCCCCAAATACCACAAACATCAAAACTTGGTCTAATGCCAGTTCTTTCGTTAGTAGAATATCCTGTTTCGCCTTTAAGAGTTTTTACATCAATCGCTTTTTTGTATTCTTCAAGGTCAAAAGGAGCTTCAGCGAGCATTTTTCTTTCTGCGTCAGGAACTTCAACAACATCATCATAAAAACCTGGCATTACCACTTTACCGTCCTCGTCCTGCATATCTGCAATCATTTTACAAAGGACATTAATTGGGTTCGCAACCGCACCTCCAAATAATCCGCTATGCAAATCTCTGTTTGGTCCTGTTACTTTTACCTCCCAATAAGAAAGTCCTCTTAATCCAGTTGTAATACTTGGAATATCACGAGCAATCATACCTGTATCAGAAACTAAAATAATATCTGCTTTAAGCATTTCTTTATTATCGGCACACCATTTACCAAGACTTGGAGATCCAATTTCCTCTTCACCCTCAATCATAAACTTAACATTACATGGTAAAGTATTGGTTTTCATCATTAGCTCAAATGCTTTTGTGTGCATAAAACCTTGTCCTTTATCATCATCAGCACCACGAGCCCAAATTTTACCATCTTTAATAACTGGCTCAAATGGAGGATTATCCCATAATTCTAGAGGATCAACAGGCATAACATCATAGTGAGCGTAAACAATAACCGTTGGTAAATTAGGATCGATTATTTTCTCAGCATAAACTACAGGATTTCCCTCGGTTGGCATAACTTCGGCTTTATCTGCTCCAGCTTTTAAAATAGATTCTTTCCAGTACTCTGCGCATTTAATCATATCTGGCTTATGATCCTGAATAGAGCTAATCGATGGTATTCTGATTAAACCGAATAATTCGTCAAGAAATCTCTCTTTGTTTTCTTCAATGTACTTGTTAATGTGATTCATTTTATTTTAATTTTAAATTAATATTTAGTTACAAAAGCGTTTGAGAAATACAGATGTACCCTTGCTCCGACCACCTGATATCTTTTATTAAAACTACCATATACAGAAACTCCGACACCAAGATCGTAGAAATACTTAAACGTGCATTGCACCTCGGTATAGGCTCCGAGTTGATAATGGATTTTGCTCAGAGTATTTGACTGTGGCAACCACGTCATTGCAAATGATGGCCCGATAAAAAACCCAAAATTATACCAGCGGTCTTCAAATCTAAGCCCCGCTCCGCCATATATATCGTTTAGTTGCTCCATGGGTCGAGCTAAAAAAAGTTTTGGCTCATGACTCGAAGAATGCCAACCTGCATTAAAATACATTGCCTTATAACGCCAATGAAATGCTAACTGCAAATTATAATTTGGGATTTCTTTATTCAAATGATAACTCGGACCATAACCAAACAGAAACCAATTACTACCCTTTCTGTAAACATTTTTTCCGTATTTAATTTGCGGAAACATTTTATCATATTTAGATAAAGGTGCAGTCGACCTCACAGGTTGCGTTCCATCTTGTGCACCAAGATTAAAACAAAGCGTCAGTAAACCAATGAAAAGTATTAAAACATGTCTTTTTTTCATTTGCACTAAAAATAGATTAACAAATATACAACACATAACGCAAGTAATGAAATAAAATTATAAAATATAAGTAAATCAGTTAACATTCAATCGTTGGGTAGCGGAGTTGTAGTTTACCAATTAGTAATAAAAGCTTTCAAATATTCTTTACAGACAACAAATAAGCATTAAATAATTATTCCCTTTTAAATAATATACAATTTTAATTATATTTGCAAATATCAGTTTAATAAACAAGTTTAATAATATGTCAGTTACAACAAAAACATCAACAGAAAAAAAGAAACCTGGTTCTAAAGCACAAGCAAAAACTTTTATATTAGATACTAATGTTTTATTACATGATTTTAAGTGTATTTTTAAATTTGAAGAAAATGACATTATCCTTCCTATTGTTGTACTCGAAGAACTTGATAAATTTAAAAAAGGTAATGATTTGATAAACTTTCATGCTCGTGAATTTACCAGAAACATTGATAAGTTAGCTGGAGAAGATTTTTTTAAGAAAGGGGTCAGCTTAGGCGAAGGTCTTGGACGATTATTTATTGAGACTAGCAAGCCTTTTTCGGAGAATTTAACAAATAATTTTCCAGAAAAACGTCCAGACCACATCATTCTCTCAATAGCTGAATATTATGCAACAAATTTTCCAGAGCGACATCCTGTTCTTGTAACAAAAGACATTAACCTTAGGGTAAAAGCCAAAGCATTAGGAATTATTGCAGAGGATTATAAAAATGATCAAGTAGAAAACATTGACAAACTAAATCAAGAGGTTTTAACAGTTAGCTATCTTGAAAAAGACATCATAAGCAAGCTTTACGCAAATAGCGAAGGAATACCATTGGAAGAGATACAGAATTATATGGCACCTTATGCACATCAGTATTTTATTCTAAAAAATGGTGGTTCAAATGCTCTTGCACATTTTAATCCTATAACCAAAAACATTGAGCGTGTAGTAAAAACAAATGTGTATGGTATAAATCCTCGTAATGCAGAACAAACTTTTGCAATAGATGCCTTATTGCGTCCCGAAATTTCACTTGTTTCGCTAACAGGCAAAGCTGGGACAGGCAAAACATTACTCGCTTTAGCAGCGGCATTGCACCAACGACGAGATTTTCAACAAATATTTCTTGCCCGACCAATTGTTGCTCTATCCAACAAAGAACTAGGATTTTTGCCTGGCGATGCTAATGAGAAAATTAGACCATATATGCAGCCTCTGTTTGATAACTTATTAGTAATCAAACATCAATTTAAACCACAAAGCCCCGATTTTACAAAAATTGATGAATTATTAAAATCCGATAAGCTTTTAATTGAACCCTTAGCATATATTAGAGGTCGTAGCCTATCAAAAGTTTTTTTCATAATTGACGAAGCTCAAAATCTTACACCACACGAAATTAAAACTATTATTACACGTGCAGGCGAAGGAACCAAATTAGTATTCACTGGAGATATTGGTCAAATCGACTCTCCATATTTAGATGCACACTCAAATGGTCTCACATATCTGACAACAAAAATGAAAGGGCAGGATGTTTTTGCTCATATAAATCTTCTTAAAGGAGAAAGAAGCTATCTCGCAGAATTAGCAAGTGATTTATTATGATAAAAATGAACAAAACCAGCATCGCAGTAGTTATTCTTAATTGGAATGGAAAGCATTTTCTCGAAAAATTCTTACCAACTTTAATTAAAAACACAGATAAAATCGCTGAAATATGGATTGTTGATAACAACTCGACTGATAATTCTTTAGAGTATCTATCCGCAAACTTTAAGACAATAAAAACGATAAAACTTGACAAGAATTATGGCTTTGCCGGAGGATACAATAGAGGACTGGCACAAATAAATTCAAAATATTATTTACTACTAAATTCTGATATCGAAGTTCCTCAAAACTGGCTACAACCACTCTACGAACTTATGGAAAACAACTCCAACATTGCGGTTTGTGGGCCAAAACTACTGAGTTACGAGCAAAAAACACATTTTGAATATGCTGGAGCGGCTGGTGGTTATATTGACCGATTTGGCTACCCTTTTTGCAAAGGACGGATATTTGAAACCTGCGAACAAGACAATTCTCAATATAACGAAATGTCTGATTGTTTCTGGATAAGTGGAGCAGCTCTAATGATTAGATCAGAAATTTTTAAACAAGTGGGAGGCTTTGATAATGATTTTTTTGCACACCAAGAAGAAATTGATTTATGCTGGAGAGTGCAAAACTTAGGATACAGAATAGTTTGTCAGCCAAATTCTTATGTTTATCATGTTGGCGGAGGAACACTACCTAAATCAAATCCATTTAAAACCTACTTGAATTTCCGAAATAATTTATACTTGATAGTTAAAAATATGCCTAAATACAATAGGCAAAAAGTACTAATAACTAGATTTGCTCTCGACCATATTGCTGCATACAGAATGATACTACAAGGAAATTTTAAAGAGTATTTTGCAGTTGTGAAAGCATATTTGCATTTTTGGTTTAATTGTAGAAAGATATCAAAAAAACGAAACCTGCTTAAACCAAAAGCACCTAAACACCTCACAGGCTTTTACAGTAAGAGCATAGTTTTTGATTACTATTTAAAAAAGAAAAAGAAATTTGATGATTTAACCCGAAAAATTCATAAATAAAACACATTTTTGAGTGTAAAAGTGTTA
>CAYNKH010000034.1:0-22313 GCA_964397745.1 uncultured Bacteroidales bacterium
GTTATTAGTCTAAATCTAAAAGCCTTGGTATGAAAAGAATTATTTTGTTGTCATTTATAAGTAGTTTTTGTGTAACTTATTCATATTCTGCAAAACCAATTATTCCTCCAGGAACGGCTAAAATCAACGATTCCCTTTATGTTGATAAGACGGAAGTTCGAAATATAGATTATATTGAGTTTGTTTATTGGTGTGAACGTGAATTTGGAGTGGATTCAGATGAATATTTATCAATTTTACCCGATACTTTAGTATGGGAAAGTCAGTATAATGAGCCAATGATAAACTTGTATTTCAGACATCCAGCATATAATCTTTATCCTGTTGTTGGAGTTGGTTATGAGCAGGCTGTTAAGTATTGTGAGTGGCGAACAGACCGTGTAAATGAAATGCTATATCTTAAATTGAATAAGTTGCAATCTGACGTTTTGAAAAATGAGATTCAAGTTCCTGCTTATGTAATTTACAGGTTGCCCAGTATTCAAGAATGGGAAAAGGTAGCTAGACTTCCTATGTCTAAGCGGACGATGAAAAAATTGCAGCGAAAAAAGTATCAAAATCTTCATAAATGCAATTTGAATATGAGTAACGAAATTGGAGTGCCAGATGATATGGCAAGCATCACAACTTCTGTAAATTCATATTGGCCTAATGAGCTTGGCGTTTATAATATGATTGGTAATGTTGCTGAAATGACATCTGAAAAAGGAATTGCAAAAGGAGGTAGCTGGAAACATAAACCCGATGAGGTAAGTGTTGAAAATTCATTTGATTATGAAATTCCTGAAGCATGGCTTGGTTTTAGGTGTATTTGTGATGTTAATCTCGAACTATTAGTTCATTAATTTTTAATACCTAAACTCTTGCTAAGTGAAATTTATTAACTTTGTTCGTACGTTTAACGAGAATAAAGTGAAATGAAAGATATATTACTTGAGGCAGCTGAGCTAATTCGGCTTAATAAACCTGCTGCAATGTGTACTGTTGTTCAAACAGAAGGCTCCTCACCAAGAAAATCTGGTACACGTATGATTGTTTTGTTTGATAAAACTATAATTGGGACTATTGGAGGAGGAAGTGTCGAACACGAAAGCATGAAAAGAGCTTTAGAAGTCATTAAAACTGGTAAACCAATATTATATAATTATAATCTTAAAGATGACCTTCAAATGGAGTGTGGCGGAGCTATGCAAGTGTATATTGAGGCTTTAGCAAATAAACCAAACTTGTACATTTTTGGGGCTGGTCATGTTGGTAAAGCTCTTTCTAATTTAGCAGTAAATTTTGGTTTCCAAATTACTGTAATTGATGAAAGAGACAATATTTTTGATGATTTTGATACAAATCTGCTAAATGTTTATAATGGCGATTTTACTGAGTTTATAAACACTGCCGATTTTAATAATAAAACATTTATTGTTATTATGACACACGAGCATAAGTATGATTTTGATGTTTTAAGTAAACTGTGTAATAAACCGCATAAATATCTTGGTATGATTGGTAGTAAAACAAAAGTTAGTCAAGCAAAAAATCAACTTATTGAAAAGAAAATATTGTCTGAAGATAAAATCAATGAAATTGATATGCCAATAGGTATTCGGATCAAATGCGAAACGCCCGAAGAAATTGCGGTAAGTATTATCGCTAAATTGATAGACGTAAAAAATGATATTTAAAAAGGGAATTATGAATTTAGAAAATAAAATATCCTTTGTTCTTGATGGAAAAATCCAAGTTATCGATTTTAATTATTCTGAATATACACCTACCACAACTTTACTACATTATCTTAGGTCTTTACCTACACATAAAAGTGTGAAAGAGGGTTGCGGCGAAGGAGATTGTGGGGCTTGTACAGTTGTTATTGGCGAAAATAATTTAGGGGAAATTCAGTATAGAGCTTTTGATTCATGTTTGATATTTTTACCCTCAATACATGGTAAACAAGTTATTACAACCGAAAATCTTGGTAGTGCTGATAATCTTCATCCAATTCAAAAGGCTTTGTATGAATTTGACGGCTCTCAATGTGGATTTTGTACACCTGGTTTTGTAATGTCAATTTATGCACTTTATAAGCAAGATAATATTCCCGATAAAACTGAAGTTACAGATGCAATTGCAGGGAACTTGTGTCGTTGTACGGGATACAGACCAATTATAGACGCTGCAGAATATGTTTGCAATAATAAAAGTGAAGATATTATTGACAAATCCGAAAAAGAAACTCTGGCATTACTTAATTCTATTGAGAAGTCAAAAACTATATTAATTTCAAGTTCAGAACAAAAATATTATTTGCCCTTTTATAAAGAAGATGCTCTTAAACTACGAAATGAAAATCCACAAGCGGTATTAGTGTCGGGTGAAACTGATGTGGCTTTACGTGTTACAAAAAAGAATGAATTAATACCAAATATTATTGATATATCGCAGGTAAAGGACCTTAAATTTGAAAAAGAAACTTCTGATGGTTTTATTTTTGGTGCAAATTATAGCTTAGAAGATATTAGACAAACTTGTAAAGGAAAATTAGATGCACTTTATGATATGCTTTGTGTTTTTGGCTCTCGGCAGATACGAAATAGAGCATGTCTGGGTGGGAATTTAGGTTCTGCTTCGCCAATTGGAGACGCAATTCCAGTTTTAATGGCTTATGATGCCGAATTGAAAATCGAAAATGTAAATGCAAAACGAACTGTTAAACTTCGTGATTTTATTACAGGTTATAGACAAACTAAATGTAATGTTGATGAACTAATTACTGAAATTTATGTTCCTTTTCCTACAAAAGATAAAATAATTAAATCGTATAAAATAAGTAAGCGAAAAGATTTGGATATTGCTACGGTAAGTGCATGTTTTTCGTTAATACTCGAAGCAGGTAAAGTAAAAAACATTTATGCTTTTTATGGCGGTATGGCAGCTTGGACAAAAAGAGCTCTCAGTACCGAGAAATATCTAATTGGCAAAGAATGGAACAGAAATAATGTTGAGTTGGCTATGAGAGAACTTGCAAATGATTTTAAACCAATTTCCGATGCAAGGTCAGGAGCAAAAGCAAGACAAATTATGGCTGCTAATCTTTTGTTGAAATTCTGGAGCGAAAGTGGGGAGTGAGGAGTTAAAGTTAGGAGTATATTTAGTATTAACATAATAATATGAGAAAATGGATAATAATGAATTTGCTAAAAGTCTTGAAAAAAAGGACAAAACAGTTTGCAATAAATATTTTAAGGTTAACGTCAGCATTGCCAAATACACCTGAGGGAAGTGTAGTGCGATATCAATTGGCGAAATCTGGTACAAGTGTAGGGGCAAATTCTCGTGAGGCAAATCGTACCAGAAGTAAAGCAGACTTTAAAAGTAAAGTGTCTATAAGTGAGTCCTAGTCAAGCGAAAGTGGTTTTTGGTTAGAAATAATTGATGAAATGGAATGGCTTTCATCAGATACTGTTCGACCATTATTAGTAGAGTCAGAAGAATTATTAGCGTTTTTTACTTCAATTGGAAAAAAATTAAAAAAGAATTAGTGGTTTTATGGAGTAACTCAGCACCTAAAGATAAAAACATGAAAAAAAACGATATAATTTGGCAGTGGCACAAAGTTTTAGAACTTCAGTTTATTTTTTCAACTCCTCACTCTAGTTCACTCCAAACTCTGCACTCTAGCTCACTCGTAACTCCGAACTAAAAAACAACAATATGAAAAACATACAACACGAATCAGCAAAATATCAGGTAAGCGGCGAAGCGATTTATATTGATGATATGCAAGTATCAGATAGGTTATTGCATGCTTATATTTATACAAGCCCTCATGCTCATGCCAAAATTTTATCTTTTGATATTGACAAGGCAAAAAATGTAAAAGGGGTACATGCTGTTTTGTCGTATAAAGATATTCCAGGACGAAATCAAATGGGACCAGTTTTTCATGATGAGCCAGTTTTGGCTGAAAATTTAGTTGAATGTATTGGACAAGCAATATTTATAATTGCGGCAGAAAATCAGAGAGCTGCTGATGAGGCAATGGCTCTTATTGAGGTCGAATATGAAATATTAAAACCAATTTTAACAATAAAAGAGGCTATTGAAAATAATTCATTGTTGCAGCCTGAACGAAAGATTGAGATTGGCGATATAAACGCAGGATTTGCGTCTTCAAAGCATATATTGAAAGGGGAGTTTGAATCTGGAGGGCAGGAGCATTGGTATCTCGAAACTCAAATTTGTTTGTCGATACCGGGTGAAGGTAATGAGATAAAGGCATACTGTTCTACTCAACATCCCTCAGAAACTCAAACAATTATTGCAGAGGTTTTAGGAATTGGTAAACACGAAGTGGAGCTTGAGTGCCGTCGTATGGGCGGAGCTTTTGGTGGTAAAGAAACGCAAGCTAATCATTTGGCGGCATGGTCTTCTTTGTTGGCGGTTAAAACTAATCGTCCTGTTAAATTACGACTCTTTAGAGATATAGACCAAAAAATTACTGGAAAAAGACACCCATATTATTATAAATATAAAGTTGGCTTTGACGATAATGGTAAAATTATTGCTGCCGACATTGAGCATTATTTGAATGGAGGTTATGCTACCGATTTAACAATGGCTATTCTTGAACGTGGAATGTTGCATGCCGAAAACTCATATTTTATCCCAAATATGAAAATTGTGGCAAAACCTATGAAAATAAATTTACCATCAAATGTCGCATTTAGAGGCTTTGGAGCACCTCAGGGGATTTATTGTATCGAAAATATTATTGATAAAATTGCTTTTGCATTAAAAAAAGATACTGCTGAGGTTCAAAAGGAAAATTTTTATGGCATAGATGATAAAAATATGACACCTTACGGAACAAAAGTTAATCATAATAGGCTT
Source organism: uncultured Bacteroidales bacterium (assembly GCA_964397745.1). Classification (GTDB taxonomy): domain Bacteria; phylum Bacteroidota; class Bacteroidia; order Bacteroidales; family ML635J-15; genus Bact-19. The sequence continues at coordinate 4,888 of CAYNKH010000034.1, forward strand.
TTTGTGATATATGACCAAATTATTGAATCATCGAATTATATTAAACGAAAAGCCGATATAGATAAATTTAATCAAGAAAATGAGTTTGTTAAAAAGGGTATCGCATTAACACCAGTTAAGTTTGGTATTTCTTTTACGACTGCTTTTTTAAATCAAGCAGGGGCTTTAATAAATGTTTATAACGATGGAACTATTCTTGTTAATCATGGTGGAACAGAGATGGGGCAGGGGCTTTACACTAAAATTAGAACAATTGCAGCACTCGAATTTGGAGTATCTTTAAGTCGAATTAAGATTAATGCTACTAATACTTCAAAAGTGCCTAATACCTCTGCAACTGCCGCTTCATCAGGAACCGATTTGAATGGTATGGCGGTTAAAAATGGAATTGAAAAACTAAAAAAACGATTGGCTGATTTTACGGCTGACTTATTAAAGAGGGAACATAAGATTATTTCTAAACCTCAGGATATTATTTTTGATTCAGATTTGATATACGATAAAAATTATAAGGATATCCAATATAAATTTGAGGAGTTAATTAAAAAAGCATATATAGGTCAAATCAGTTTAAGTGCTACTGGCTTTTATCGTACTCCTGATATTCATTTTGACAGAGCTGGTGGTAAAGGAAATCCGTTTCATTACTATGCTTTTGGAATGGGGGTTTCTGAAGTAAGTGTCGATATTCTAACTGGTAGATTAACTGTTTTGCGTACAGATATTTTGCATGATGTAGGTGAGTCAGTTTTACCTAATATTGATATTGGACAAATTGAAGGTGCTTATGTGCAAGGAATGGGCTGGGTAACTGGCGAAGAAATGAAGTATGATGATAAAGGAAATTTATTAAATTATTCTCCAGATACTTATAAAATCCCTGGCGTTCGTGATATTCCTCATGATTTTAGAGTGAAGCTTTTGGAAAATTGTCCAAATTATAATACTATCCGAAGAAGCAAAGCTGTTGGGGAACCTCCATTTGTGTTAGGTCTTTCTGTTTGGTTTGCTGTAAAATATGCGATAGCTGCTGTTTGTGAGCATAATGTAGCTCCCGAACTTAAACTGCCTGCAACTAATGAGAATATTTTATTGGCAATTGATGGTTTAAAAAAAATGTAATCATGTTAATATTTGTCAAAAGTTTCTTGTATTTATCAATATTTATTTTGATACCTGGATCAAGTTCCTCTCAAAATGTAAAGCTTCTTAAATCTCCATCAGATAATATACATTTGAATGCGGAAATCATTGATAGCAGATTTTGTTATTCAGTGTCTTATAATGATACTACACTTATTTCGCCCTCTCATTTAGGTTATGTTTTCTCTGACAATGATTCATGTGTAGAGTTTGTCGTAGATACTTGTATATACAGTTGTCATGATGAGTATTGGGAACCATTATGGGGACAATACAGTCGAATCCGCAATAATTATAATGAGATGTTTGTTAAGCTCTTGCAACCCAATAAAAATAGGAAATTGAATATTCGATTTAGAACTTATGATGATGGTATTGCATTTAGGTATGAATTCCCTGATAATCCAAATTCGTTGACAATAATGAGCGAAGAAACTTATTTTAATTTCGCTGATGATTTTGATTCATGGTGGATTTGGGCTGACTACAATACGTACGAGAAACTTTATAGTAAGAATCCTATTTCGGAATGTGAACATGTCGCTGTTCCATATACTATGAAAACTGAAAGTCGTGTGCATTTATGTGTCCATGAAGCAAATATTGATAATTATTCATCTATGACCTTGATTAAAGCAGATTCATTATGTTTTAAATCAAATCTTGCTCCATGGGCAGATGGGACAAAGGTCAAAACTAATGGAGAGTTTGTGTCGCCTTGGCGTGTAGTTCTAATTACTGATAAACCTGGGGGTTTGATTGAATCTTCATTGATATATAATCTAAATGAAAAGCCAGTTGAAAAGGATTTGTCTTGGATTAAACCTGTGACTTATATCGGTATTTGGTGGGAAATGCATTTAGGAGTTTCGGAATGGGGTATCGCTGGTGGACGACATGGTGCTACAACAGAGAATACATTACGTTATATCGATTTTGCAGCGGAGAATAATATTGATGCTGTTCTTATAGAAGGTTGGAATACTGGTTGGGAGAATTGGGGTAAACCAGAGGCTTTTGATTTTGTTACACCTTATCCAGATTATAAGATTAAAAAGATAGCTAGATATGCTAGAAAGAAAGGAGTGGAGATTATTGGACATCACGAGACAGGTGGAGACATTATTGCTTATGAAAATAATTTGGAAAAAGCTTTTAAGTTCTACAAGAAGTTGGGGATTAAATATGTAAAAACTGGGTATGCTGGTCCAATAAACCCACCAGAAGAATCTCATCATGGTCAGTATATGATAAATCATTATAATAAAGTGATGCGAACGGCTATGAAGTATGAAATAATGCTAGATGTTCATGAGCCAATTATTCCATCTGGATTAAGTAGAACTTTTCCAAATTTGATGAGCTTCGAAGGTGTTAGAGGGATGGAGTGGAACGCATGGAGCGAGGGAAATCCTCCTTCACATACTTGTATTATTCCGTTTACTCGCGGACTTGCTGGCCCAATTGATTATACTCCAGCAATTTTTGATATTGATTTTAGCAATTCAATTGAGAGAAAAAAATCGTGGAATATCTTGGATAGTACAAAAACCTCTGTTCATGCAACAATATCAAATCAAATTGCTCTTATGCTTGTCTTATATAGTCCACTTTTAATGGCAGCAGATTTAATTGAGAACTACGATCAACATCCTTTATTTGAATTTGTTAAACAGATTCCTCCAACTTGGGACGATACAAAAGTTCTTTATTCTGAGATAGGCGAATACATTGTGATTGCCCGTAGGAGTGGGGAGAAGTGGTTTGTGGCTGGGATAAATAATGATAATGCTAGAGATATCTATTTGGAATATAATTGTTTTTTATCACCTGATTTAGAATATAATATGATTTTGCTAAAAGATCATCCATTAGCTCATTACGAAGAAAATCCAGAGAAATATGTAGTGGAAGAGGAGTTAGTTAAATTTAATAAACGCACAGAAGTTAGAATGAAAGAGGGGGGTGGTTTTTTGATTATACTTGAACCGAAAAAAATAGAATGAACACATTTTAGTTTGTTGTTTTACAATCCCTTAGCTCAATTACAAAGTTTTTTTCGGGCATAAAGTCCGTTTTATTCCAGTAATATATGTAGTTATTATCAATTAGATTCACACTGTCAGCTTTATATGATAGAGATTTTACTTTGCACGCATTTGGAATTATTAATTTGTATAATGCGTTGTCAAATGGGATTCCCCACTCTTTTGTAGTTAATAAGATATATTCAATTTTATTTCCAAGAATTTTTTGACGATAACCAACATTATACTTTCCAGTTCCGTATGCATTAATATTCACTTCAAAAAATGCTCCTTTAGAATTTGTTTTGAGTAAAACCGAAGTGTTTTGATTAACTAAATCGTAAGCAAAAACTGAATCTATAGTTTCAGGAGAAATTTCATTAGGGAAAGGGTAAAAAAGGATTTTCTTTATCTTAGCATCTCCGTTATTGCAAAAGTTGTAAATACCGTTAACATAAAAATGCTCACTTTTTACGGTAAAAATAATATCTTCACGATAAAATTGCAGTGATTGTGAATTGCACCAGAATGAAATAATTAAAAGTATCAGAAATATTAGTTTATTCATTTTATCTTGTCAAAAGTAATTTTGTTTTTGCCAGACTTTTGTTATTTAACTCCAATTTGCAGATATATTGTCCTGAAGCAATGCTTTTATCATCACATATTCCATTCCATTGAATAGTATTGTTATTTCCTGTATTTTTGGCGGGAAGAATTTTTACTATTTCGCCTTGTTGATTAAATATTTTAATCAGTGCTGTTGAATTAATAGGGAAATTAGAAATATCATACGAGAAATATATTGTACCTTTGCTTGGATTAGGATAAGCATTGAAACTTAATTCAGGTTTGCTAATATTTGTATTTACTCCCGTAAATAATGTGTCAAGATGAAATTCAAAATAGTTATCGGTATTTGGTTCTAAATTAATAATAGTGTCTAGAATTGGGATTACTTCAGATAAAAAATAAAATATACTTGTGGTATGCCTACCGCTATATTCATTTGTAGAAAAATACCCCTGATTATCTGTAGAGATATAATTTGTCATTGCACTAATACACGAATAGTATGGTATCTCAATATAGTCATTTCCAATTTGAATGTTCGCAATAGGATCGTTATTAATGTCAAATATTTTCCCCGAATATGTCCCTGTAGCGTTAACAGTTGTAAATGGCCCGTCACCAATGTGCGGTGAAGCATCTTTGCATAAAAAGTATGTATGGTCTTGATTGCCGTAACAAGAAAATCTTAATTGGACGAGGGATTGACCTTCATTTAGTGCTGATATTTGGCTGTTGGGATGGTTGCCAAACGAATATTGTTCGTAAACGCCTCCATTTTCGAAATACAATTGGATAAAATCACAGTTTCTATCAAATAGTACCAAATTTTGTAAGCTATCTTGTGTTAAAACCATGACTTCTCCAATATTAAATATAATTCCAGTTCTTAATTCTGATGATCCGCTACTACTGATTATTTGCATTCCATCAAGAGAGTTCCCTGATCCAGAAGTCATGTCATAAATGGGGTCAAAGTATATTTCAAGATACCATTCGTTTTCATTAGCTATGTAAAATTCGCTCATTATGTGTGGCATTGCTAACGGATTCGCAAATATTCCTGTTGGAAGAAAGAGGAAAACCATAATTTTTAATAGTTTATTCATAATTTCATAAGTTAGATGTGCAAATTTACGAAATTAATAGGTAGAATATCAAATTAATTATGATAAATTGAAAAAACACTAACTAATATCTGTTAGTTAGTGCATATATTTGTATGCTATTTTTTTATTTAAAAGTTTAGTCTGATTTTTTAACATCAGAAGCATCTTCTTTTACCTCTTCAGTTTCTTGTTTTGCTTCTTCTTCCGCATCTTGTTTTATGCTTTCAGCTGTTATGATTTTAAAATCAATAAGTGTATTATACCAGTTTACAACTTTTTTTATGTCAGAAACATAAACTCTGTCTTTATCAAAATCGGGAAGTACTGTCTCCATAAACTCTTTGTAATCACTATTTGTGGGTTTATTTTGAAGAACTTTTTCACCTTCAAATTTATCAAAAATACTTATGAATATTTTTTTTAATGGGACATCTTCATCTAAAGTGTAAATAGCAACGTCTTCGAGAGTGCTAATTCGTGATGTTGCAAATGCTGGCATACGTTTGCCAGTAGTCATTGATTCTACAATTACGTTATTTTTTCCTTTAGAGACTAATTTAAAAAGTCCCTGTTGTTCCGCTATTGCTAATATTCCGTCTAAAAACATAATTTAAAAATTTTATTTTTACAAATGTAGTATTTGAATTCTAATATCAAATAATTTTCGCAGCAAAAAATATCAAATATAATGCCATATAAAGTAAAAGCGTTCTAAGTGGTTGGTAATCAATGGTTATGTGGTGAGGTGGTTTTATTGAGGAGTTAAAATCTTTTCCACATCATGCAATCGTCGGGGCGGAGGTGATAATTATCCAAAACACGAAAAAGAACACAGTTACTTGCCTTCTTCCTTGTTATATTTACTTTTAGGTCAGTTCCTATTTATTACTGAATAAGTAAAGTAAAGCGGAATAAAATTGATTTTTAGTTCGCTATTTTCTCCATAAGCTGCCTCCGAGTACACGTAGGCTTTTTCAACTTCAGGGTAATTCTGCATGAAGATGTTTAGACTTTTTAGTTTGCCTGTCGGAACACTCTTAACTTCAATTGGAATTGGTTTATTTGATTTTTGAAGTAGATAGTCTATTTTAGCATTACTGTTTTTTGCATCTCGTGCCCAATAAAACAAATTATTAAAACCTGCTGAAAGTATCTCTTGGCCAACAAATTATTCTGCTAAACTTCCTCTGAATTGCCCTGATGTATCCGATTTGAAAAAATCAGTAGATTTTAATAAACCACTGAGATTTGACAATAATCCGATATCTAGCATTATTGCTTTAAATTTTTTATCTGAAGAATGAGACAATAATGGTACTTGAGGATTTGTGACCGATCTAACTCTCTTAAATAGTCTTGCAGTTTCAAGTAGCTCGAAAGCTTTTTTTATTGTAGGATTTGAAAAATCTTGTCGAAAAGTTTCAATTAAATTTGTTTGAACATCTTACACTTTGAATAAATGAATTTGTTTCAGAATAAATTTTGACACATTCTGGCATACCTCCAATATAAAAACATTTGTGCAATTCATCTTTTATCATCGTATCAATAATATCAGATTGAAGACTAATATTACCCGAAATTAGTTTTGCAACATTCGCTTTTCTAGTAGCAAGTAAAAATTCGTAAAAATTCATTGGATACATATCTAATAATTGTACCCTACCAACTGGGAATGAAATATCCTGTAATGAAAATTCTAATAAAGATGCTGCAGCAATTATGTGCTGGTTTGGCAATTGTACATAAAAATAACGCAAGGACATTATTGCATTTGGACATTCCTGTATTTCGTCAAAAAACAACAAATCCACTCCTAGCTCTATTGTAGAACCAAGCAAAAGCTCCAATTCGGAAATTATTCTTGTTGCGTCCAGATTCCTTTCAAATATCTTATGCCATCTTAAGTTCCAAGCTTTTACCTAAGAGTTAGCAAGGATTGATTAGGACAAACCCGATGTTTGTAATTAATAGTGATGATAGAATTGAATATGTTGCTGCAAGTCCAGAAATAGTGAAAGCAGAATTAGAAAAATTATTCACGGACATTAATTTATTGTTGAAAATTGAATTAAATGATTTTGAAATCTTTTATTTTGCTGCACAAATTCACCTGGTATTTGTAAAGACACATCCGTTTCAAGATGGGAATGGACGGACTGCCCGATTATTAGAAAAATGGTTTTTGATTGGGGAAATTGGTAAAAAAGCCACTGCTATACAATTAGAAAAAAATTATTTTACAAAAATTAAAGACTATTATTTTAATATCAAAAAATTAGGATTAGAATACGAGGATTTGGATTACGACAAAAGTTTAGATTTCTTATTAATGACAGTTTCTGGTCTTGAAAATAAAAAATAAAATCGGTAGCAGTTTATTTAATCCCTCGTTCAGTTTTTATTTTATTATAAGCTTCGTTTATAGATTGAAATTTCTTTTTTGCAGCGTTTTCTATATCTTTCCCCATTGATGCGACTTTGTCGGGGTGATGCTTGATAGCCATACTACGATATGCTTTTTTGATATCATCATTAGTTGCATTTTTATCAATTCCAAGAATCTCGTACGAAGAGTCTGTTTCTGGAACAAACATTGACATTACAGATTTATATTCGTGTTGAGTCAATCCAATTTTAGTTGCGATTTGTTCAATGAGATTTATCTCGTCTTTGTGAACCACACCATCGGCAGCAGAAATACCAAATAGATAGTGTAAGATCTGTAATTTTAATGGATTACTCATATTCCTGCGTACTTGTTGGCAAACATCATCAAGCGGAATATCTTTTTCTAATAATTCTTTCAGTATTTGTAAGGCTTTTTTTGTTTCGGCCTCCGAGAAATTTGAAAGAAGAAATCTTTTTACAAATTCGAGTTCACTCTTTTTTACAACTTGGTCGGCTTTCATTACTGCTGCTGAAAGTACCAAAAAAGTGAGCATGAAATCGCCTCTTTGAGTTTGTCCTCCAGCTTTTAGTGCCGAAGTGCTTATTCTAGCATTATCAAAAAATGAGCCTATAAAAAAGCCAAAAAGTGCACCAATTGGTCCTCCAAAAGCCCAACCTAAGCCGCCGCCTATCCATTTGCCAAGTTTTACCATTTCTCTTTAATGTTTTTTATTATTTCTATACTTTGTAAAATTATTGAGTGTTTATCATCATTATGTAAATAGTAGTCAGGTTTAATGTTCGTATTTTTGTAAAAACTTTGGGAGTTTATTCTTTTAACCGCCTCTGCTTTCTCAATATTATCTCTTTTGCAAATTCTGTCAATTAGAACTTCTTGTGGACTTGTAACCATAATAATTACATCAAGAAAATTATCAAATTTAGACTCATATATTAAGGCTGATTCTATTGCACAAATTTTAGTTTTTTGTTGTGATGCCCATTTGATAAAATTATCTTTTACAGCAGGATGAACAATTGAATTTATTAGTTTCCTTTTTTCGTTGTCGCTAAAAATTTGAGAGGCAATATATTGTTTATTCAGCCTATTGTTTTTGTATGCATTAGTCCCAAAGTTTAAAATTATTTCGTTTTGAACTTCTTTATTGGTATTCATTATTGTTTTTGCTTGCTCATCAGCATTATAAACAGGAATTCCTAATATTTGGAAAACAGAACTGACAACAGATTTTCCCGAACCAATTATGCCGGTTATTCCTGTTTTAATCATTTGTATTTTCAGTTTGTGTGGGTAAGATTTTTACACTAATAGGCTTTACCCCAGTAATTATTAACTCTGTCTTTGTACAGTTTACTGTTACTTCAGCTTCTTGATTTTGTATATCATTAAAATTAACACTTGCTGTAAAGTCAGAGACACTAACCTCTTCGAAAATGCTAAGAGGTACTTTGAACGAAACATCAACTATCGAAGGCATAAGTCTTGTTTTGAGACTGTCAGGACAGTTAATAGTTTGTACAGGTATTTTAAGATAAGTCTCAGTATATTTTTCTAAGGGAATATCTATAAGCACACTAGATTTTGAATATCTAACATTATTAATATATTTTATATTAAGTGAATGAATATTGTTTTTGCCTATCGTTCCAAGCTGGGTTGTTTCTGTATAAATGGCACTTAATGTGTCAATAATACCTTTGTCTCCGTACACAGTAATAGAGTCTGGTTTTATAATGATATTCCCATTTATAATGTAGTCCTTTTCGGTAGTGTAAATTATCTTTGGTGTTACTTTTAGCTTTTTAGAGTATGTTTGAACGACATTTAAAAAGATGGTATCGGGACTAATTTTTACAAGTTTAATATTGTCTCTAAAGCGTTTATTTATAAGATTTTTAACATCGTTAGTTAAAATAAAGGATTGAGTGCTGTTTTTAGTGTTATTGTGGATTTTTATAGGAACTTTTTTACTTTTGATGTTGATAAGTAGGGGGAGTTTAATTTTCTCAATTTCTTCACGTAATAGATTGTATCCGTGCCCTGACACACTTACAGTTAATTCTGCATCGTTTTCTTCTGCCAAACTCATGTTTTGCGGAAGATTTTCAATTTTGTAGGGCAAGGATAAGTCTGTTGTATATTCTTTGTTAATGGCATTTAAAAACCATAAAAAAGCAGAGATTATGAAAAAAACTAAAAATATAAGTATGTTTCGGTTTCGCAATGTTTTTGTTAAAAACCGAAGAATTTTATTTTTAGATTTTTGAGTTTCACTCATTTATAAGTTTGCTGATTATTATTTAGTAGGTTGGTTTGGAATGTCAGCTGGACTTGCAACTAGTGAGTTTTTGTCAACTTTAATTTTTACGTTTGTGTCAATTTCAACAAATGCGTGATTATCTTGTATATCTACGATTTTACCATAAATTCCACCTGCGGTAATAATTCTATCGCCTTTTTTAAGACCTTCGCGAAACTGTTTAGCTTCTTTTTGTCTTTTCATTTGTGGTCTAATCATAAAAAAGTAAAAAACAGCAACTATTAATACTAGAAAAATAATTGAACTGTAAGGACTTTGTCCTTCTTGTTGAGCTATTAAAAATAATTGATTCATAGATTTTGTTTTTGTAATTTAATATTTAGTTAATAATTTCACATCTTACAACTAGTTCGGTTAGGTTGGGACTTGTATTAGAATAAACCTTGGCAGTTTTTGTTTGTTTTCCATCACGACTCGAACTGTCAAATTTAATTTCAATACTTCCTTTTTCTCCAGGTTTGATAGGTTCTTTTGTCCATTTAGGCACTGTGCAACCACACGATGCTTTAACGTTTGAAATGATTAAATTCCCTTTACCTGTGTTAGTGAATACAAAATTGTGAATTACTTTTTCACCTTGAATAACAGTTCCAAAATTAAATTCTGTTTCTTCAAAACTGATTTTAGGCAATCCGTCTTTTTCTGCATTCGGATTATCAGCATTTGCAGGGTTGTCGATATTGTACTCTCCTCCTGTTTTATTCTTGCCATCCTTACACGAACCTAATGTAAATGCAATGATAAACCCTAATAAAATTACAATATTTCTCATAAATTCACTAATTTAATTCAATAAGTTGTGCAAATATAATATTTTTCTTTGGTTAGTGATGTCTTTTTAGACAGCAAATTATTAAAAGTATGTTAAAGTCTGATGTTGATTTTGTGTTAGAGTAGGAAGTGTGTATTAAAGTTCAAAAGACTCGCATAATTTATAGCTTTTTGCTGACAGGTTACTGAGAACCTTTTACTCGACCAATCCTAAGCCTTTTTTATTAAGAAGATTTTGGTCTTTAAGTTGGTTGTAGATTTTATCAAGAATCCCGTTAATGAAAACACTGCTTTTTTCAGTACTGTAATATTTAGCAATTTCAAGATACTCATTAATGGTTACTTTAACTGGCATGTCGGGGAACTCGTTGATTTCACATAGTGCTAAGTGTAATATTACTCTGTCTATAAAGGCTATGCGTTCTAATTCCCATTTCTTTAGAGTTCCCAATATAGTTTTGTCGTAACTGTTTTTGTGCAAGGCAGTCTTTATGATAAGTTTTTTTGCAAATTGCTCGTCCACCATATCTCTAAAAACTCCTTTGAGTGAGTATTTGATTGGTGTGTCGTCTAATACTTTAAGTTTTTTTATCGCTTGTACGATATTGCTCAACAAAAATTCAAGGTCGTCATTCCAATAAATACTCTTTTCTTCCAATATATCATCAAGTTCAGCATTATTGGTAAGAGTTTTGGATATTATTTTATCAATTATCTTGATATCTTCCTTTAAAGAATTGTTTTCAGATAAGATATAGTCATTATAATAATCAGAAACTGTAATTTGCATCCAAATAGATTTTATAAACTCTGGATAATCTGACCAATTGAAATTATTATTACTGTATTGCTTACTTATTGTGGTGTTATTTCTGAAAGCTGTAAGAATTCTATTATTAATAAACTTTGTGTTGGGGTTTAAGTCTTCGCTTGAAGGCAGGTGTTTTTTTCTGTTTAATTCAATTCTATCTTCTGCAAAATCGCAAACTGCAAGTAGTAAACAATGTAAATAAACATAGAGGTCATGAGATTTCTCAATGTTGAACTTCAATTCTTGCCAAATTCTTTCCGCAGAAACATCCCCACTATCCTGTAAAAAGGCGTAATATGTCTGCATTGCCTTTATTCTTACTAATCTTCGGCTAATCATGTATAAGTACTTTTTATATTGATGCAAAAGTAATATAATTTCCTTTTTAACTGACAAAAACATCAATAATTGTAAAATAATCTGTAAAAAATGATTTGTGTCTAATAAATTTTAACTAAATTTGTCTTGAACATTAAAAACCATTGTATGGAAGGCACTGATAAAAGGAGAGAAGAAATTTATTCAGTTTCGGTTAGAGCAGGTAAGAGAACTTATTTTTTTGATGTGAAAGAAACTCGTCAAGGAGATTACTATTTGACTCTCACTGAAAGCAAGAAAGTTTTTGACAAAGATGGTAATTCGCGTTTTGAGAAACACAAAATCTTCCTATATAAAGAGGATTTTGAAAAATTTATGGAAGGCTATCTTGATGTTGTTGAGTTTGTTAAAAAGGAGAAACCTGATTATTTTGAAAGAGTAGAACAGGAAAGAAAAGAGGCTGTTTTGACAAATAATGATGTGTCAGAAGAACAGGAAACCGATGAGTGAAGAGTAAGGAGAGAGGAGAGAAACTTGTCAACGCTACTCCTGACCCCTAAAGGGGAAAACCCAACGCTAAGGTCGTATCTAATGGGTGTGTAGGTCTTCTTTTAGGGAGCAAAAGGGTGCGAGTAGGGAAAATGTTAAGAGTGGATTGCAGAATCACTGCATCACACAGTATATCATATTCACGATTTCTTTAAGGTATTTGGCATCAATGGTGTCAAAAGCAGCTATTTTATCACTATCAATATCTAAAACACCAATTGCTTGATTATTGTAAAAAACTGGTATTACTATTTCAGATTTGCTAAGTGGATTACATGCAATATGACCTTTAAATCTATGAACATCAGAAACAATAATTGTGTCTTTTTGGTTTATGCTTGCCCAACAGACACCTGTGTCTTTTTTTAGTCTAAGACAAGCAAGCGGTCCTTGGTAAGTAGTAACTTCAAGCTCTTTTTCAGGCGTCAGAAAATAAAATCCAGTCCAAAAAAACTGAGGAAATTTATAGTGTAAAACTGCACATATCGTAGCCATACGGCTTGCAGGATTAGTAACAGGCAATATCAGTGCTTTGATTTGTTTTATGACTCGAAGATATTTTTCTTCTTTCTTATCCATGAGATTTACTTATTCGTTCGTTGTTCCTTATTTTTGCGTGTAAAAAATTTTTTTAACCAACATTTGTTGTTCTTGGAATTAATTTGTGTTATGCTATCCGCTTTTTCTTGTTCGATTTGTTTAAAGCTTATATATGGAGGGCGCTCACCACGAATATAAATACGTGGGAATAGCGAATTTTTATTTATTCCCATACCTCCATAAACAAAACTGAGCGTGTTTTTGCATACACTGCGAGCTAAACTTTCTTGTGTGGTCTCGGTTATACCATCATTCCTATTTACTTTGTAGCCATCTTGAACAGTTTCCATCTTTGAACTGTAATTCTTTGAAATTTTTAAAACACTTTGCATAAACGAATCAATATAAGCTATCCATAAGCCTTTTAATAATTTAACAGAGGTATTATAGTTCATGATATTAAAACTGTCTGGGATGTTAGACTCATAGTTATAGAAGTATCCTGGTGTAATTATCTCGTTATTATCATAGAGTATCTCTGTCGTAATATAATTATTGTAATTTGACATTTGAAAACAAGTATGTAGTGTATCTGTTCTATCTTCGGGTTTCCATTGAGTTTTGATTTGTATGTTCCTAAGGGTTTCATGTGCTCGAGTATTGCTTAATTCAAAATCTTGTCGATAATATTCCCCACTAACAAAGAAATTTGCTTGTTTAGAAGCTTGGGGGTTATATTTTATCATTATCATTATTTCGCCATTTTTATTAGTATATGACTCAATAATCTGATAATTTGATTTATCTACCCATCCCGATGCTTCGATTTTGCCAAGTTCTTCGATATTTTCTTTCATAATGAACCACCGGTACTCTTCACTTTTTTTCTCAAAGTAGTCAGAAGCATAATAAATTTTAGCATCCTTAAACAAAATTGCCATTGTAATTGCACGATGTTCTGCAATTTTTTTCGCAAGTATTGTATCTTCCATGCGAGGGTCGGAGCAACCAATTGCATATATTTCATTTTTGCTATGCGAGTATGGAAGGTCTTCAGCCCATTGTGGAAGCCTGTAATATTGGGCGTTTAGAGCTAATGTCGATAAACTAAATACAAAAAACAATAATATTTGTTTCATAGAAACTATCTTTGTAATCTTAATTTTAAAATAATGGTTAAAGTTGCAAAAAAAATCAATATAATCACACTTGGATGCTCTAAAAATATTGTTGATTCTGAGCAATTGGCTGTGCAGGCGTCTATTGCTGGGTTTGAGGTGGTTCATAATTCGGATGAAATAGATTTTAATATTGCTGTTGTTAATACTTGCGGATTCATAAATGATGCCAAAGAAGAATCAATTAATATGATTTTTCAACTCGTAAATCTTAAAAATAGTGGAAAATTAGAGAAAATTATTGTGTTTGGTTGTTTAGCACAGCGTTATATGGACGAGCTTAAAGCCGAAATTCCCGAAGTTGATGTTTTTGTTGGCAATTATAATGTAAAGGAATTGCTAAATCTTATTGATGCGGATTTTATCAAAACTCATAAACATGATAGAATCCTTGATTCGCCCGGTCATTATGCTTATCTTAAAATTGCCGAAGGTTGCAATCGTAAATGTGCGTTTTGTGCTATTCCTTTGATAAAAGGTAATTATGTGTCCCGAACAAAGTCTGATATTATTGAAGAAGCTAAAATACTTGCCTCAAAAGGTGTTAAGGAGTTAATTATTATTGCTCAGGATATTAGTTATTACGGTTATGATATTGATAAAAAACATCATTTGCCTGAATTGGTAGAAGAACTTTCTAAAATTGATGGCATAAAATGGGTTCGTCTTCACTATTTATATCCTTTCTTGTTTCCCGAAAATCTGTTAGATATTATTGCCAATAATCCTAAAGTTTGTAATTATATAGATATTCCTTTGCAACATATTTCGGATAATGTTCTTAAAGCCATGAATAGAGGAGCTACAAAGAAACAAACTTTAGATTTGCTCGCTAAAATGCGTAAAAAACTTCCCGATGCTACTTATAGAACAACTATGTTGATAGGTCATCCAACGGAAACTGACGAAGATTTTAATGAGCTTTTAGAATTCGTTAAAGAATTTAAGTTCGATAAACTTGGCGTGTTTACTTATTCAGAGGAGGAGGGGACATCTGCTGCCAAAAACTATAAAGACGATATCTCTGAAGAAGTAAAAAATAATCGTGCTGATATTCTTATGGATACACAAAGAGAAATATCACTATCATTAAACTCATTGAAATTAAATAAAACTTTCAGAGTGATTGTTGATGAATTTGACGGCGAAATGTATTATGGCAGATCTCAATATGATTCTGTCGAAGTTGATGGGGAAGTCGTTTTTACATCTGATACAGAGTTGTTTGCAGGCGATTTTTGCGATGTTATTATAACAGCTTACGATGAGTATGATTTGTTCGGAGAAAAAAAATAAAACTTTTGTTGTGAATTATAACAAAACATATTATCTTTGCAACTCCTAAAATGGACTAGTAGCTCAACTGGATAGAGTACCTGACTACGGATCAGGAGGTTGAGGGTTCGACTCCTTCCTAGTTCACGAAAAAATAACAGAAATTAAGTACAAATACCTGTTATCAAGCATTTTGTAGAAGCTTGATAACAGGTTTTTGGCATTTATACGAGCTTTTTAGTACCAATTGTTTACCAAAATAGTCCTAATTATGAGTAAATTAAGTTCATCTATTTTCTTACATGATCATGTAAATAGAAAGGGTTTGTCAAAACTATATTTGCAGGTTATTATTGATAGAAAAACGAAAAGATATCCTCTGGAAGTTTTTGTAGAACCTGAGAATTGGGATCGTGTAAGATCAAAAGTTATCAATAGAGCTGATAAAAATGTTTTGAATAGAATTATTACAAATGAGCTGGCAAAAGTCAATCAATACTATTTAATAATGCGTGAGGCTGAAAATGTTTCTTTCGAAAGATTTGAAGAACTGTATCTAAATATTAGTCACACAAAATTATCTGATATGTTTGAGCTGCATTATAAAACCATAAGTAAAGACAGCTCCAAGCCGTTTAAAACGGTTGCAAAGCAATTGAAAGAATTATTCGGAGACATCGAAATTAACAAGGTGAATCTTAAAATAATAAATGAATACCATGATTACATTAAAGATAAAGCTCACAATACAATTTGGGTAAGGCATAAGTGCTTAAAAACAATTATTAATACTGCAATAAGACATGAAATTTATAAAGGTAAAAATCCATATAATAACTTTAAAATCAATTATATTCAAACATTAAGAGTTTTTTTAGAACTTAATGAAGTGGATCAGATAGAAAATATTTTATTGAATCCGGAGGTTTCAGATAGAATAAAACAATATGCAAGAGCATTTTTATTTCAATGCTATACTGGTTTAAGATATTCAGATTTAAAGCAATTAAAGTTTGATCAAATACAGTCAAATTCAATTAGGTTAAAAACAAAAAAGACAGAGGAAATAATTTATATTCCAATTTCGTCTCGAGCACAGTCAATTTTAAATGTAATGGATCGAACTAAAAGTTATGTCTTTAAAATTCCTACAAATCAAAAATACAATGAAGCTTTAAAGGAAGTTGGTATTGAATCAAAAATTACAAAATCGCTAACTAGCCACGTAGCTAGACACACATTTGCAACAATTTCTATTGATTTGAACATACCCTTGGAGATAATAAGTAAGCTATTGGGGCATAAGAAAATTAAAACAACTCAAATTTATGCTAAAATAAAAAATCCAGTCCTGGATCGTTATATGCAGAACTGGAACAAATAAAAAAGCCCCAGAGACTTGGGCTTAAAAATGTATATTTTAAGGTTTAATGCTTCGCATTTTCTTGATTCCTGAAGGCTTAATTGAGCTGTGATAAATTGCAAGAACCTCTATAGTAGTTGGCTTAATGCGATACAGTATCATGTATTTTCCTAAAATAATATTACGATACATTTTTGTTTTTGTGGGTAGAAATTTGTTTTCGGGATATAATTCATAGAGATTTGACAAGCTTTGAACTCTTTTCTCTATTTCGGCATCAAGCTTTATCGCTAGTGCTACTCCAAATTCTATTGCACCATATTCGACAACATCATCCTGCGTTGCAACAAAATAATTCGAAGTAATTACTCGCTTTACTTTTGTTCTTTTAATAACCTTTCCCGCCATTCTTTTCTGTTTTTTTTGTATTGAGACATACTCATAAAAGGTCCCTTTTCAGCTTCTTTTACCATATCTTTAAAATCATCAATGGTTATTTCGGGATTCTGACCAGCTGGTTTTGTCCAGTCTATTTTCTTTTTTGCGGTTTTAGTTGCCATAATCAATTGTTTTTACAAATATACGGCAAAATTACAAAAAAGTTTAATCAAACGGAAATATCTTTTTCCATCGTAGAAAAAGCATAATTAAAACTCCTGTAATGATTATGATCCAAAGCCATTTGATAGAGTTGTCTTTTGTTTTATCTTTTGTTACAGTTTTAGATTTTAATTTTTTGTGCAAATCAGTTTCAGATTTATCAATAAAAATTGTTTCATTGGAGTTGATGGAGCTGTCCTTATCTGTAGCTTTAATTTTACTATCGGTAACTATATTATTATTGCGAACTATAAATGTCTCACGAATAATTGATGTTGTTCCTGTGCTGTCTGGTTCTGAATATTCGACAACTATAATTTTTTCTTCAGTAAAATCAGTTTTTATTTCGTTGGCCAGAACAATCGTTTCTGACTGTATGAGATCTGTAATGTTATCTATTTTAATAATATCGAGTTTCACAAGCGAATCAACTGATGAG
>CAYNKH010000035.1:0-21430 GCA_964397745.1 uncultured Bacteroidales bacterium
TACTTGGTGTCTTTTTCAAGGTCGTCGATTATTTCAAGAAAAACTTCATTTACATCGCAGAATTTAAAAACTTCTTTAGACTTTTCTTCAGATAACTTGGCAGCGAAGCTTCGCAGTTCCGAAACAGTTGTTAACGATGCTTTGAAATCAGAATTTGCCTGTTGCAGCTTATAAATGTTAATATAAGCATTATAGGAATCAGATTTATGTTTTTCAAAATAAGAGATAATATTCTCTCTTACTTTTGGAGTAGTGTCGTTGTTCATTGCATGATTCATCATCTTTGTTTCGAGGTGATAAATTTCCTGTTGAATATCCGAAATCTGATATTCGAGAGAAACTCTGGCATTTAATCCAGTTTGATAAGCCATAAGCAATTCTTTTAAATATCCTTCGAGGCTTACCTCATCAATTAATTTAATAACCTTATCTGGTAAAGGAGAATTTTCGATAAGAATAGCAACTATAGCAGCTGACGGAGCAATTTCGTTACACAATATTGCTATTAAAACCGTATCGGTTAGATATCCTTCGTTGTTAAGAATTTCGTAAGCCTGAACATAGCTTTTATCGTCCATAAGTGTTGCTACTGCTTTTGCATATTCGGTATCGCCCAAATCTACAATACTATCGTAACGTTTTTCTAAAATGTTAAGTTCTTGTTCAAAGTCTGAAATACTACCTGTCAACATTCCAAATTCAAAGCTAAAAGTAGGAGTGTAATTTGAAAGACATGTAGAAGTGCTATTAAACCAAACATTATCTTCCGTAATTCCGACAACTCCCGAAATATTTGTGGAAAGTTCTCTGTCGTATCCATTATTTTCGCTTTGATCGTCATCATGCTGATAATAGTTGTATGTTCCAAGATTGTACTGAGAATAAGAAGCAGAAATACTCCTTGTAAAATCCCAGCTGTTTGTATGTATATCGTGAAACTGGTTGCCAGCCAGTTCTTCAGTAGAGCCATGGTATACACCCTGGTTTTTACGCATATTACCATTAACAACTCCTATTGCGGTATTATTGTCGATAAAATCGTTACAGCGAACCTGAAGACCTGTGTGAATTATAGGTTGATTAATTGCATCCCAATTAGAGTTTTTCCCTACAATAACGCTTGCGCTAATCATATCGTGGGCAGAACCTGTAACAGCTTCGCCAAAAGTATTACGGTAGAGGTTTAAGCCACCAGCATCGCCTGTATTATAAATATAAATACCGGCATCGCCGTTTTTAACGAAGTTTTCCTCAACAGAGTAATCTTGGCAAGAGTTTATGTATGCTCCGTAAGAGACTGTTGCTGCGGGAGTACCGTTAATGATTATCGGAGTGTAGGAGAGATTAACATTTGCATTTGTAGTTTCAAAGTTGTTATCCACAATTCTGGAACCAGTAGTTGATTGTATATTTACTCCCCTGAAATTATCGGTAAAAGTATTAAAGTAAATTGAAGGAGCATAAGTTTTCTGACTTTTTGCATAAATCCCATAGTATAATCCCTGGAAAGTATTAACACAATCTGGACTAATTGGGGTCCAAAAAGTTGTATTAATATCAGTTACTTTAAAACTGCTATAATATGCATTTATACCATACCCACGGTAATTGTCGTAATAATTCCCTGATGCAGGACTTAATCCCCATGGCAAGGTATTACTAAAATTGTTACCATTAAAAACTATATTTTTAACAGAATACAAATAAACATGTGCTTTAGGATAGTAAGAAAAATTATTGAAGTATTTATCTGTTATAAAATCGTTTTTATACACCGAAGAATTTGTATGATAGTAATTAAAAGCGCTAAAATACAGACCGTATCTATTATTTTTAAATTTAGAATATCGTGCTTTGATAATTCCACCGGTAATAGACTGTATTGCTACCATAGCATCTTCGATGTACGATTCATAAAACTCAACATACCCATGTGTATATGTGTTTTGAGTCGTGTTTTGCCCCGTAACTTTTATACCCTGCCACATTTTGTCAGGGCATCCGGCCATTATAGTATCGTGAGACATATATAGTTTTCCTCCGTTTTTCACATTCCATAATGTCTGGCTAATACTTGTATAATCATAATATGCAGTGTATATTTCACAATTTGTTAAAGTTAAACTTGCACCCGACTCTATATTTATTTGCCCAGCAGCAATAATTTGGTCGGAATAACTAAGATTTGTTCCGCTTGGAATAGTACCAGAAAGTGTCATATCCCACATCTCGTCTATTGTAACAGTAAACGAATTTACACTACTATAAGCATTCCAATATGATACGGTGAAAGTCCCTGTGCCTAATTCACTTAAGTTTAATGTGTCATTTGAGAGGCCATTAAAAACTAATGTGTCGTTTGTAGTGGCAAAGAAAACTGGATACATACCTTGTTCGGTGCTTATGTTAAATATCTGTAGTGCTCCGTCATATTGGGCAAGACACTTTAACGGTTTTACAATAGTATCAAAATAGATTGTGTCGTGGAAATTTGGAATGGAGTCGAAAATATTTACAAATAGTGTCCCACACTCATAATTTGACGGGAATAGTTGAAAATACGGAATGGTATCTGATGTGCCAGGACATTCGTTAAGGTTTCCAGTTACCTGATATACAGCAGGTTGTTCCGTATCCTGTATAACAGTAAAATCACAAGCCCCATAACATGTATGGACTGATCCAGGACCATGATCAACAATATCATAAGGTAAAGATTCTCCCCAAACGCTTATTGTACTTGTAAATAAAGGATTGCCCTCAGAGTCACTGTAGTATTCCACATCAACAGAATATCCTAAAGAATCTAATTCATTTATAATTATGGTATCAGTCATAAAACAACCCTGCTCATCTGTATGATGCAATACGTAAGTTCCACCAGGGAGATTGTCAAAACAGCCGTTGTTTTCGGGAATTGAGTCGTTTAATTCGTTTGTCAGCCAGTTTGAAGTATAATAAAGGTTACTTACTTCAGGCCAAGACCAGTTTGTTGTAATGCTTCCCGTATTTTCAACCCATGAACACATTGGTTGTTGTACGATTGGTTCGTCATAATAGTAATACAAACCAAGTGCATAGTAATTACAACCGAATTCATCAATAGCAATATACCTGTATATACCTTCATTTGTAAGATTGTAAATATCTTCTTGATTGAATATTGTATCTCCACCTGGGATTAGCCAATACTGTTCGGAAATACTATCTGTTGCAGTAACTGTAAGATCCATCCAACCCAAAGTTTCACCACAAGCTTGCGTTGTCTCAATAGCAAGATTGATATCAGAATTTATTACCGAAGGAATATCTATACTATCAATTACCTGACACCCGTTTGCATCGGTAACAGTAAGATAAATTGCTTCAGGGTAAGACATAATTTCTTCAAGTAAATTATCTGAACCAAAAGCTAAGTATGGATGTTGGTACCCACCCCACTGATATGTATATGCAGGAGTACCGCCTTCTACTATTCCCACAAGGTTAACATTGTTATCATTTGAACAGTAATTTTCGCCTGACATATAAAAGTCAATTGATGGGTAGTTGTATGCCATTGTTAGTGTGGTATCGAGTTCGCAACCAAAACTATCAATAATTGACAAATTAAAATTACCGTTTGACAATCCAGCAATTGTTATACTGTCTTCTGTAATAGTATCAGTAACAGAGTTATAAGTAACTATATAAGGCGAATTTCCGCCTGAGATATAAACTGTAATAGTTGAGGTATCTTGTGGACAAAAAGTAGAAATAACAGTATTTTCAACTAACAAATCGCTATATGTTTCGAACTCTCCTTGGTACAAACAAAAATTGTCGCTTACTGCATAGGTATGCATTCCTGGATATAATCCCGTGAAAAGGTCATTTACACCTTCTATTACTGGATAATTATTACCGTCAATATCTGCATAATAGTTTGTCCCTGCATCACCAGTAATATTTATCTGTACTTGCCCAGAAATAGGCTGTGAACAATCCGAAGAGCTAATAACATCATAACCAAAGCCTGTAACATAAATATTAAGAGTATCCCACGATTCACATCCAAACTGGTTGGTTACATACAAAGTCAAACTCATAGTACTGCCAACATAAGAGCTGTAATCTTCTCCTGTAATTATAACGTCAGTATTTTGTTCAAAGATAGGGAATGGTGTACCGTTTAAAGACCAATGGTAAGTGCTTATTCCTGAACTACATGAATATATGTATGATTGACCGTCATTACAAATAGTGTCATTGCCTGTAATATCTGCATTTACTCCATTTAATATGACAATGTCAGTAAGGCTGTCAGTACAACCTGTTTGCGAAAGGGTAATAGTCCATGTATCAGAATAAGGCAGGGAACTGAGATTACCAGGAGTATAACCAGAAAACTGGTATGAATTAGCACCATTATCAAGTGTCCATGTAAAGGAACTATCTTCTCCGTGGCTTAGATTCAATATTTCTAACTCATCACAATTAGATGAACAAATTGTAAAATCCAAGTCACAAGTGTCGGGTTTGGCATCTACAAAATTTGGCAGGTAGAGATCATTTTTAATAAATTTATTTGAAGGATAATTAATAAAATCGCCAAAAACTCCACATTCGTTATCTGTCGGGTCAAATGTTGCAGCATTTTCGGGATGCATAATTATTCCCATATACTTTGAATATGCTTCAATATCAGAATAGCGTGAGAAATAAATCCTGTCATCTGGTCCTTCCTGTAAATAAAACATTGTTTTATAATATGTGTGATCATATAGACTGTTTGTTTCAAATATAATTTTGCCATAAAGATTACAAGCACACATATCAACAGCCTCAAGATCTACCTGCTTTATCCGGTAAAACATATTTAGAGAATCAATTGAGTTAGAAGACGTGGTATCTGTCAACTCAGTCATGTACATATATCTTGAATCTTTACTAAATGCCACTTCGTAGAATTTTGCAAAAATATTTTCTATGTGACATTCTGTTTGAGGATTAAATTCTCCTGTCTGAGCATTGAAAATTAAGAACACGTTACTACCATAAGGAGAACAATACACTACATATTTACCATTAGGAGACATTTTTATAGTTGTCTCAAACTCGCTTTGTAGAGGTGCTGTTGAAGGAGATAATATTGCAGATGAAGTATTAATACTACCTGTATAAGGTGCAGTTAAGTCTATTTCCACAGAAATTGGGAAATAGTTTTCAGATGTTGTTGATTTTAACGAGCTTAAAAGCCAGTAGCCCGTTTCGTCTGGTTTTGGACTTGCAGAAACTCCCATTGCATCCAACTCTAAATTAAGATTAGTTAAATCAGATGATGTTATTAGTTGTGTTTGTGAAGGTGCAAAACTAATATTATAAGAAGCATCTACTTCAATAAAACGATAATACAGATTGAAATTATTGTCAAGATATACCATCATATATTTGCGAGTTCCAGCATTTTCGCCAAAATCTAGCGCTATGATTCCTTTTGAGGCTTCAAAATTACCGTCCAACTGGGTACTTTGCATCTCATGATTCCGATTCCAGACATCACGTCCATTTGTGTAAAACAATAATTCTCCTGTTGGACTACAAACTGACACTTCGGCAGGTAACGCATGTATTTCTGTTTCTCCAAGTTGTCCTAATCCGCTTGTAAAATCAAGATTTGCCTTATAATCAAAATGCCAGTGAGCTCTATCAAGATTTTGGTCTAATGTATCGCAGTCAATTATCGTATAAATTCTTTCATAAGTTTGACTATATGTAGTTTCAGCTTCAACATTTAATATCAACTCATAAGTTCCTGCAGTTGTAAAGTTAAAATCAACACAATAATTGTTGTCGCAAGGTGTAAAATCAATCTTTTCCAGTTCATAAATTAGCATGCTTGTTGTATTGTCATATACAGAAAGACTAAAATCTGTTGCTGTATTTACAAAGACTTCGATATTTGCCTCGCCTGTACATCTAATGTTTTCGGCAGGTCCTTCAATAGATGCATTTTCAATACAAGGTATTGGATCGCAATAAATGTCAAAATCTTCAGTATTTAAATATGGTAAATCTGTAAGATACGTTTGTATTACTGCATGCATCCATTCTGCCTGTCCCTTTGTAAAGTGATTACGGCAACCATCAGAAGTGTAATTCATAATATTATGAACAGGGTCGTTATAGTCATCATCTGGACAAGTGTTTGACAATTCATTACAGTCCATATTTTGCCCAGCATGTGGTGGAGTGTCATATATGTAGTCTCCTACTCCACAACTGTCATTGCTATAAATCCCGCCCCAGGTATGATCAAGTCCGAAATAATGCCCTGCTTCATGTGGCGCAGTATATCCTTCATATCTAGTAATAGAATTATTTGATCCCACAATTACTCTTCTTAGTTTTATATAACTTATTGCACTCCCAAATGTAACTGAAGATGCAGACCCAGCAGCAGTAGGATTATTCAACAAATCAAAAATATAGAAACCCATAAACTCTTCCACTGGGAAGTAGGTTTGGTAAGGAAAAACAAAATCTTGACTGGGTACATCTGATACTACATCGAGAAACCCATCAGGCAGGTTTATATCTGATTCGCCCTGCACATTATAAGTAATTCCATAATATGTAATTCCTTGATCTGTACAAGCAAGACTTTGCAATGTGTTGTCTTCCAAACGGTAATTCATTGCAGGACAAAACTTAATTTTACAATTTGCTGCCTCTGGTTGATTTGATCGGATACCAGCATACACATCATTTAAAATCTGAATAACTTCGTTAATTTTTGCAGGTGGTAAATATTCATAAGGTGTTCCATTAAAAGATGGAGGCACTATTACATGAAACACTACAGGAATAGTTATTTCATCTACCAAATCTAAATCAATTGTAGCAGCTATTGAAGCAATATTATTCACTATTTCATCAGATTTTAACATTTTTGCTGCTGTATTAACGGTTTCTCTCTATACTCTTTCATAAAAGCACAATCTAAACAAGAGTTAGAGTACAAGTATCACCATAATCACTCCAGTTATCATCCGTTTTTGTTCGTACACAAACCTGCATAGGCAAATATTCGGGTAATCCTGAGTACTCTTGAAAATATAAAATTTGGTCAACGCTTGTGATAAGCCTGCTAAATGACAAATCGGTGTTGTAAAATACGAACTCGTACATGTCGGTGCTGTCAACAGTCTGTGTAATAAGAGGTCTGCCGAGTTCGACATTATTATTGCGTTGAGTTTCGATAAGGCTTGTTGTTTGAGCAGAAATCGTGTGGGAGCAAAATGATATTAATACTAATATACATATCAATATCCAATTTTTCGTTTCTGTTTTCATAGTTTTTTAGGTTTTAATGCATAGATTATATTTAAATTTTCATAAAAGATGCTATATATAATCCATTTTATATTATTTTAAACGCATTTTCAACTATTTTAACAAGCTTATTGCTACAAATCAACTATTTGTTATTCCAAAGATAAAACATTTTTTTTAGATTTACATGGTTTTGTAAAATTATTTTGAATTTTAATTCCAAAACAATTATCCAATAAGATTTAGACTTATACCATTTTTTGCTAATTTTGAGCCATGACGCAATGGCTTGAACACTATATGATACCATGTCCAGTAAAACAGATAACTGGATTACCATGTCCTGGATGCGGAATGCAAAGAGCTATCATTGAGCTAATTAAAGGAAATGTTATTGAAAGCATAATTAGTTATCCTGCACTTATACCTTTAATTATAATGTTCGGCTTTTTAGTACTGCACTTAAAATTCGAGTTTAAACAAGGAGCTGCTATTCTCAAATATTTTTTTATTATTAATGCAATAATCATATCTATAAATTATATCTTTGAATTTATTTAAAATTAAAATACTTACAAATGGAAACCGAAAATAACGATAAAAACAAAACCAATGTTCCGAATGAGCAAAACAACAAACGCCCTGATATTCCGGAGATAAGTCAGATTCCACCAATTCCTGGACAAGAAGAATATCAACAAGAATCTATAGACAGAGGTTTTGCTAGAAATATAAATCCAAATGATGATAATCAGGGAGCTTATGCTCAACAAAATCAGCAACAAGCAAATCCGCAAAACCACACACAGCAACCGCCAAACACATATCAACAAACACACAATCCGTATCCTAACACATTTAAAATTAAAATTCCTAATTCGGGTGGAATACTAACACTTGGGATATTATCTATTTTAAGTTTATGTTGTTGTGGTCCTTTTCTTGGTCCTATTCTTGCAATAATAGCATTAGCATTAATACCTAAGGCAAAGCGTTCGTACAACGAGAATCCTACATTATACAAAACTTCATCAATAGGCAATCTCAAAGCTGGACAAATATGTGCTATTATCGGGCTATCGCTCGGAGTACTGCTTGCAATTTTCACAATATATATGTACGTAGTTAATCCAGATAATATGAATGAAATAAATCAAGCGATTAACGAGGCTTGGAACGAGACGGGCTATTGATATGATTTTATCAGAAAGAATAAAAATATTATCAGAATTAGGCAATAGTTTTGATGAAGTTTCTAAAAATAGCAGCTTTGGAAATTTTCCAGGATTTAATAAAATCGAAAATCACAATCCTTGGTTTATTGAAGATAATGTAAGATTTGCACTTAAAGAATGGAGCAAACTTCTACAATTAGAGGTTCTAAACAAATGGTTATCTGACTATAAAATTCCAGATAAAAACGATAAAAACATAAAATTGGGAATTATCTCTGCTGGAAATATTCCTTTAGTGGGGCTTCATGATTTAATTTGTGGGTTTGTTTGCGGAACTCAAGTAAAGGTTAAACTTTCGTCAAAAGATAATATTCTGATGCAGTGGGTAATTGAGCTTATAAATAACTCCATAATTGATGAATCTGATAAAATTATTGCGACAGAAGAAAGACTTGTAGATTTTGATGCTGTCATAGCAACAGGTAGCAATAACACAAATCGTTATTTTGAATATTATTTTAGTGGCTATCCTAAAATATTACGTCATAATCGTAATTCGCTGGCAGTAATAACAGGAAAAGAGACAAAACAAGAGCTTGAGTTATTAGCCGATGATGTTTTTCGATATTTTGGACTTGGTTGTCGCAATATTTCGGCTCTTTTTGTTCCTAAGAATTATAATTTTGACCTTATGGGACAAGCGTTTCAAAAATATTTGAGCGTCGCTGATAATAATAAATATGCTAACAATCTTGTCTATCAATACACAATAATATCAATGAACCAAGTGCTGCATATTAATTTTGGAAATTGTCTTTTAGTAGAAAATAGCAATTTACATTCGCCAATTTCAGTGCTTCACTATAGTTATTACAACAAAATACAAGATATTGAGGATTTATTAGAAAACAATCAAGAAAATATCCAATGTATTGTAAGTGTTGACGATAAAATCAAAAACAGCATACAACCTGGCCAAACACAACAGCCAAAATTAAATGAATATGCAGATAATATTGACACAATAGAATTTTTATTAAATTTGCAATTATGATTATTAAGTACCGACTCATATCAGCTGAAAGTGATGAATTTGTTAGAGATATTGAGATATACTCTGATAATACTTTCGAGGATTTGCACAATGCAATACAAGTGTCATGCGATTATGATTCTTTATTAATGAGCAGTTTTTACTTATCAAATAAAAATTGGGATAAGTTGCAAGAAATTGTGGAAGAAATAATTGATGAAGAGTTCCAAACAGAAGTAATGCTAATGAAAGAGACCGAACTTTCGGATTTGGAGCCTAAAAAAGCTCAGCGATACATTTATCTGTTTGATTTCTTTTCGGAGCGGTCATTTTTCATAGAGATTGTCAATATTAGAGAGGAAACAAGTGAAGATGAAAAACTTGAGTTTCCGGTTTGTACACTTTCACAAGGAGAGGCTCCAAAACAAATATTTATTGATGATGAAATCCCTGATGATTTTGATGACGAAGCTACTGATGAGTTTTTTGACGATCCCGAAGATTTTGGTTTTGAAAACATCGATGACTACGACCTTTAATGAATAAAAACAAACATCTTGCAATAGTTTTTGGACCTACAGGAGTAGGAAAAACCGATGTAAGCATTCAACTTGCATTATATTTTGGAGCAGAAATTTTTTCGTGCGATTCACGACAGTTTTACAAAGAACTTGGCATTGGAGTTGCAAAACCAGACGCTAATCAATTAAGCAAAGTAAAACACCACTTTATTAATAATGTATCTATTCACGACCACTATAGTATAAGCCAATTTGAGACAGAAGCAATATCATCACTTGACGAATATTTTAAAACTAAAGATATTGCTATTATGGTTGGTGGCAGCGGCTTGTATGTGGACGCTATATGTAAAGGTGTTGATATAATGCCCGATCATGACGAAAAAATTAGACAAGAAGTTATTGAATTTTACGAAAACAATGGAATCGAAGCACTCCGATTTGAATTAAAAAGGATTGATCCCGAATATTATAAAATTGTAGATCTTAAAAATCCGCAACGATTATTACGTGCAATAGAGATTTACAGAGCCACTGGCAAAGCTTTTTCGGAATTTCGCACAAATAAAACTGCAAATAGAAACTTTAATATTATAAAACTTGGCATAGATTTAGATAGAGAAATTTTATATAACAGGATTAATGATAGAGTTGACAATATGATTAAAGATGGTTTAATTGAAGAAGCAAAGCATTTACATAAATACAGAGGTCTTGTCGCTCTAAAAACAATTGGTTACACAGAGTTCTTTAATTATTTTGAAACTGATAATGAACAAAATCTTGATAAAGCTGTTCAATTGCTCAAAAGAAACACACGTCATTATGCGCGGAGACAACTCACTTGGTTTAGAAGATATAAAGATGCAAAGTGGTTTGGACCAGACGACTTAGAAGAGATTAAAGAATATGTTAATTTAAAAGTAAAATAAGTTTAATTAATAAAAATGCAGGTATGAAAAAAATCGTTTTAATAATTTCAGCAATGATTTTAGTCGGATTATTTACAATTCCGCAATTAAGTGCACAAACAGCAGACTCTAAAGTAGTAAAATTAACAGAGTCAAATTTTAACAATGGAATAAAAAAAGGTTTAGTATTAGTAGATTTTTATGCAGATTGGTGTCGTCCATGCAAAATGATGCAACCTGTTCTTGAGAGTGTTGCCACTGGACATGCAGACAAAATTACTATTGCAAAGTTAAATACAGATCAGAATAAAATGTTATCGCAAAAATATCAGATATCTGGAATTCCAGCTTTGATACTTTTTAAAAACGGTAAAGAGATTGCAAGAATTATTGGATACCATGACGAAGCAGCTTTAGTTCAAAAATTGACTCCTTATTTTTAGAGTTTTGCAGACAAATATTTTTCGCATTGGCTAATAGCCTCATGCTTACCAATATCTAAGATATAATTATCATCAAGCACCCATCCACCAATGCGGTGCTTTTTTGATATTTGGAGTAATTCAGGAATTATTGGAAATGAGCCTTGCTTTTCTAAGAGATTAAATATTTCATAATTAAAAACATATATTCCACTAAAAGCCATTTCATCATAAGTTTTTCTTTGGTGTGAAATTACTTCTGCTCCATTTGTATTATTTCTCCAGCCACACAAACGTAAAGTTTCATCAAAAAGTAAATATTTAGTGCTTACCCGATGTTTGACAGCCAAACTTGCAATATTTGTTGAGTTTTTATGAGCATTCATTATCTTTATTAAATCTATATCCGAATAAATATCGACATTATGCACCAAAAAAACATCATTTGGTTCAAAAAACTTTTTAGCATTTTTTAGTCCGCCACCAGTATCAAGCAATATATCCGACTCATCCGATATATGGATTTCGGCACCAAAATCATTATTTTGAACAAATTGAATTATTTGATTAGCAAAATGATGAGTATTTATCACAATATAACTAAAACCGCTATCGACAAGTTTCTCGATAAGAATTTGCAGCATTGGTTTTCCAGCAATTTCGACCATTGCTTTTGGCTTATTGTCTGTTATTGGTGTCAACCTTGTTCCTAATCCGGCTGCAAAAATCATAGCTTTCATATCAAATATATTTATTATTAAAAAAAATGCCCCTAACGGAGCATTTCTTTTAATATTTTTAGATTTACAACAAGAAACTTAACAAAATACCGGCAGCGACCGCTGAACCAATAACTCCAGAAACGTTAGGAGCCATAGCATGCATTAGTAGGTAGTTGTTATTATCTTCTTTGTGTCCTAATTCTTGTGCTACCCGAGCACTATCTGGCACGGCCGATACCCCAGCAATACCAATAATTGGATTTACGGGATTTGATTTTGGCGATAGCCAGTTCATTATTTTAGCTGCCAACACACCAGCTGTAGTTGCAAAAATAAACGACAATGCTCCCATAATAAAGATTAATACAGAATCGGAAGTAAGGAAGACATCAGCCTGTGTAGAAGCTCCAACTGTAAGACCGAGTAGAATTGTAATAGTATCAATTATTGCATTTGAAGCAGTATCTGCAAGTCTGCGAGTTACACCGCTTTCTTTCATAATGTTACCAAAAAACAACATTCCTAACAAAGGCAATGCAGTTGGTGAAATGAATGCCGTTAGCAACAAGGCTATAATTGGGAAGATAATTTTTTCAACTTTAGACACCTGCCGTGGCGGATTCATTCGTATTTTACGTTCTTTTTTAGTAGTTAATAATTTAACAATTGGTGGTTGAATAACAGGTACGAGAGCCATGTACGAGTATGCTGCAATAGCGATAGGTCCGATAAGATTTTTAACATATATCGGGCCACCAAAGGCATCGAACCCTATAATATTTACTCCGTTAGCAAGTTTTGAACTAATAAAAATTGCGGTTGGTCCATCAGCCCCCCCAATAATTCCAATAGCACCAGCTTCGGCAGGATGGAATCCGACCAATATCGCTAAAAGGAACGTAGAAAAAACGCCAAACTGTGCAGCAGCACCCAATAGCATTAATCTAGGGTTTGAGATTAATGACGAAAAATCTGTCATAGCACCAATTCCAAGGAAAATTAGTGGAGGAAACCATCCCTGAACGACGCCCCCATAAAAGATATTAAAAACAGAGCCAGGCTCATAAATACCAAGCTTTAGATTAAAGTCCACTGCCTGAAACATTGGGATATTCCCTATTAATATACCTACACCAATAGGAATAAGTAAGAGAGGTTCATAATTAAAACGTATTCCTAAGAAAATAAACACTAAACCTACAACCAGCATAATTAAATGCCCTTTTGTTGCATTTGCAAATCCAGTAAATTCCCAAAACTTTAAAAGCCCGTGCATAGATGCTGATCTGTGCTCATATTCCAGACCGTTATCCATAATAAGTTTATCTCCAACAACTTTAGCTATTCTCGAATCGAGGCGGATAGTTTCGGGCGTAGTTGCATAGCCTCCGTCAGTAGCATTTGGGTCAATATTTTTACTGTAATGTATAACAGTAGTTTCTTCAAATACTAATTTAATTTCATCTCCATCTATATAATACTTACCAGGATATTCGTGTTTTGCAGAATCCATAGAGAACGTACCGTCCTCAAAAAACATAATAGTTTTGAACCTGCTAACAGTTTTAACATCATCGTCTTCACTGGGCATAATAGGTGTAGGATAATACCCGTCAGCTTTGTTCATCCATTTGCCTTTAACAAGTTCTGCTTTAGTAATATTACCAGCAAAAGACAAACTAGTTAAAACTGATAAAAATAAGATTAATAATATTTTGTTTTTCATTGTAGTAGTCTTCTCTTTTACTCTATTTCTAATAAAACTTCATTTTGCAACACGGATTGTCCAACTTTAACTTTGACAGACGAGACAATACCGTCGAATTCGCACATAATATTGTTTTCCATTTTCATGGCTTCCATTATCATCACTACAGTACCTTTAGTTACCTTATCTCCGGCGCTAACTTTAACGTCCAGTATATTACCTGGCAAAGGAGAGTTTACAACTTTCAGATTACCTGGAGCTACGGGCTTTTTAGGTTCAACAGGATCATTTTTTACT
This sequence comes from uncultured Bacteroidales bacterium, assembly GCA_964397745.1. Classification (GTDB taxonomy): domain Bacteria; phylum Bacteroidota; class Bacteroidia; order Bacteroidales; family ML635J-15; genus Bact-19. The sequence goes on from CAYNKH010000035.1 coordinate 14,104, forward strand.
GCCTGTGGTCTAGGTTTACGAACAATAGGAGTAGGTTTTTCGACTGTCTTTTCCAACTCTACCTCGTATTTTAAACCATTAACCTGAATATGTGCAATATTTTCGACAATATCCTCTATTGCGACCTCATATTCATTGGAATTGATTTTGAACTTGAAGCTTTTCATTTATTGTAATTTTATTTAATTAATATTTATGATTTTTGAACTCCACTGTGAACTAATACGATCCTGAATATCCATAGTCAGCACCATTGACTCTTCGTCATGAGCATCTTCAAAATGCAGGTGTAATGCCATTGCAATAGCAGCGTATAGTTCACTATTTTCTGTAACCTCTGTTGTTTTTTCGGCTTCAGTTTTTTGTTTTTTGTTTTTCTTTTTCTTTTTTCCCTTACCTATATTATCAAAATTGATAATTTTTGGCATAAAAAAGAATAAAAGATAGATTACAATTAATGCTCCAAAGACGACACTAAATCCAATAATAAAAAGGGTCATTGCATTAGCATCTATATTAGACACATCAAAAGAAACTGCACTAAGTATTGTTAACATATCAATTTTATTTTACAAAGGAATATTAGTGTGTTTTTTTGCTGGCATTTTATCGCGTTTAGTTGCTAAAGCTGCAAGAGCTCTAATAATTCTAAACCTTGTATTACGAGGTTCAATAACATCGTCAATAAAGCCATATTTTGCAGCTTGGTAAGGATTAGCAAATTTCTCTCTATACTCAAGTTCTTTTTCTGCAACAAATTCGGCTCTTTTGTCGAGGTCTTCGATAGCAGAAAGCTCTTTATAATGTAGAACTTCGATTGCTCCTTGTGCTCCCATAACGGCAATTTCGGCAGAAGGCCATGCGTAGTTAAGGTCTCCTTTAAGTTGTTTGCAACTCATCACATCATGAGCACCGCCATAAGATTTACGAAGAGTAATTGTAACTTTTGGAACAGTTGCTTCACCGTAAGCATACATTAGTTTTGCTCCATTAGAAATTATGCCGCCATATTCTTGCGAGCTACCAGGCAAGAAACCAGGTACGTCAACAAGTGTAACTAAAGGGATATTAAAGCAATCGCAGAATCGCACAAAACGAGCAGCTTTTTTCGAAGCATCAATATCTAAAACACCTGCCAAGAAGTTAGGCTGATTCGCAACTATACCAACGGATTGTCCATTAAAACGTGCAAACCCGACAACAATATTTTTAGCAAAATACTTATGAACTTCCTCAAACTCACCATTATCAACCAGTGTAGTTATAATATCAATAACATTATAAGGTTTATTTGGATTATCGGGGATTAGTGTATTTAAAACGTTGTCAATTCTATCGATTGGGTCGTTACATTCAACTAAAGGAGTAGTTTCCATAAAGTTTTGCGGCATATAAGAAATTAGCCTACGCAAAGTATCAATTGCTTCCTGTTCGTTTTCGGAAACAAAGTGAGCGACACCCGATTTAGACGCATGTATCATTGGTCCGCCAAGATTTTCGACAGTTATATCTTCACCCGTAACAGTTTTAGTAACTTTAGGTCCAGTAACAAACATATAGCTAATACCTTCTGTCATCAGGACAAAGTCTGTTAAGGCTGGTGAGTAAACTGCACCACCTGCACAAGGTCCTAAAATAGCCGATAGCTGTGGGATAACTCCAGAAGCTTCAATATTTCTTTGAAAAATATCTGCATAACCTGATAAACTTAACACACCTTCTTGAATTCTGGCACCACCACTATCATTAAGGCCAATAACAGGAGCACCTGCTTTCATAGCCATATCCATTACTTTGCATATTTTTTTTGCATTTGTCTCAGATAATGATCCGCCCAAAACGGTAAAGTCTTGTGAAAAAACATAAATTAATCTTCCATCAACAGTACCATATCCAGTAACTACGCCATCACCGAGGAATGATGTTTTATCAAGTCCAAAGTCGGTTGCACGATGAGTTACAAACATATCTAACTCTTCAAAACTACCTTCGTCAAGTAATATATCTATTCTTTCTCGGGCAGTTAATTTTCCTTTCGCATGCTGTGCTTCAATTCGCTTTTCGCCCCCACCCAAACGAGCTTGAGTACGCATCTCAACAAGTTTTTTGATTTTTTCTTCGATTGCCATTTTAAGATTGTTATAATTTTATTTGCATCAAGTTAATAATACTATTTATTTTTGTCTTCACATAATTCGGTTAAAACTCCAAATGTCGATTTTGGGTGCAAAAAAGCAATATCCAAACCTTCGGCACCTTTACGCGGCGATTGGTCAATTAGTCTTATTCCTCCTTCTTCGAGTTTAGCCAAAGCATTTTCGATACCATTTACTGCAAATGCAATATGGTGCATCCCCTCTCCTTTTTTCTCAATAAACTTTCCAATAGGACCTTCGGGGTCGGTTGACTCTAACAACTCTATTTTGGTTTGTCCAATTTTAAAAAAAGCAGTTTTTACTTTTTGATCTGCCACCTCTTCAACGGAGTAACATTTTAAGCCTAACACGTCTTCGTAATATTTCCTTGCCTCATCAATTGACCGTACGGCAATTCCAATGTGTTCGATATGAGTTAAATTCATTTTGTAAATTTATTTATTCAAGAATTGCAAATATATAAAAAGCCTTTGGGATTATCATTAATATAAATCAACAATTTTATTGTTTTTTTTGATATAAAAAAGTTTTTAATTAGTTTAGTAAAAAATTTGCAAAAAAAAGACAACTAATTAATAATTGTTTCGTCAATAACATGAAAACTGATAATATGAACCTAAGCAACCAGGATGATGTAAAGATGATTGTAGAGGGATGCATAAGAGGCGACAGAGACAGTCAACACTTGCTTTACAAAGCCACTTATGGTAAAATGCTGGGAACGTGTATGAGATATGCTGCAAATACTGAGGAGGCAAAAGATTTTTTACACGACGGGTACATAAAGGTCTTTGAAAAAATTAAATACTTTAAGCACACAGGTTCTTTTGAAGGGTGGATTAGACGGATTATTGTCAATAATACAATTGATAGTATTAGAAAGAAAAACAGGATGCAGTATAATACAGGCACAGATAATGCCTTAGTAAACATCACTGACGACACTACAAAAGACACAGAAAAATTAAACAAGATTACCCTGAGTGCCGCAAGGTTGATTGAATTAATACAGGATTTAACACCGGCATACCGAACAGTGTTTAACCTCTATGTTATAGAGGATTACCCACATAAAGAGATTGCCGAAATGTTAAACATAAGTATTGGAACATCAAAATCGAACCTTGCTAAAGCAAAAATGAAATTAAAAAAATTATATATAGATAAATACGGAGAAATCGATGAATGATTTAAAAAATATAAAAGAAATCCTATCAAATTACGAGCTTGAATACAATCATCAGGATTGGCTCAAACTCGAAAAAGATATACCTAAATCAGGTATGAGTGGATTAGTTAAAGGAGTTATTGTAGCATCAACAGTAATAATCTCTATTACTGCTGCCATATTTCTTATTAATGGCATCAATAAACCTAAACACATCATTAATAAGGACAAAATAACTCAAACCACACCTAATAATATTAATACAAGCGAAACAACTATTGTAATTGATGAGGACATCAATATTTCTAAGCAAAACATAAGCAAAAATAATGTAGCCGACAAAAAAACAGAAGATACAAACAATAACCATAGCCAACAATCTGAACAAAATACGACAGAGAATAAAACAACAGTAATTGTTTCTGACGATCAGCAAAATAATGCGACCAATCAAAAGCCGATAGATAAAGAAAACTCACAAAACACTATTACTGTTGAACCAGTTACCGAAAACACAACTCCAGATATTTCAAAACTAGTATTTTCTTATGAGCTTTCCGAAAATTGCATTCCAGCAACAATAAAATTTAAAGCTAAAAATGTACCGCAAAACTGTACTATTGTATGGAATACAGGAGATAATTACAGAATAGAAGGGAATGAAGCAGATTACATCTATACGAATGATGGGAGTTTTTACCCTGAGATAAACGTAATTTATAACAATTTTGTATTAAAAAATGAAAAAATTGATATTATTGAATTAAATAGTCCAACTAAAATCAAAATTAATTTTGATAAGTCAGAAAATTCATATTACTTTACTTGCGATAATGAAAAAGGTTTAGATTTATTGTGGAGCATTGATAAACTTGAATTTAGAGAGCGAGAAGTACGATATGAGTTCAATAAATCTGCAAATTATATAATAAGATTGGATGCCATAAATGAATTTGGCTGTAAAACAAGCGTTGAAGAAACTATTAAAATTTTAATTGAGCATGTATTTTATTTACCAAATGCGTTTACACCAAATACTAACGGGATTAACTCAGAGTTCGGTCCCATTGGTGAGGACATGGACTTTGAAAGTTATCAATTAATAATAGTTGATGGAACTGGTAAAACAGTTTTCAGCTCTAACAATATTGATTACAAATGGAACGGAAAAATAAACAATGTTGGCGAAAATGCAAAACCGGGTTATTACCTCTGGGAGATAAAAACCTTAGATGAATATGGCAACATACAGACTAAAAAAGGAAGAGTGAATTTAATATGGAATTAAGGATAAAATAACTAATTATGAAAAAGATAGTATTTATATTTGGGTTATTAATACTAATAACATTTGCTTCTTTTTGTCAGACCGACAATTATGAGTTTCTTAGACAAAGACCAGCTGGTGATGGATTTACCACATTTTTTGATGTTTCAGGTTTAAAAGATGATTTTACAGCTGATCAAATAATTTCAGACTTAAGAGAAGATGAAAACATTTCAAGAGCTGATTATTTTAAACTAAAAAACGGGAAAGACCGAATTCATATATTTTATAACAATAGTATAGACGCTAATTATGTTAGAGCAATAATTCAAGCTCATAATATTGATTATGATTTGACGACTGTCTTACTAAATGGAGAGTTGCAACAATCCGAAGATGATAAAATCAGATTAAGAAACTTATCAAGTACTCAATCAACAATTAATGAATCTGATTTTCCAAAATATGAAAATACTGGAAATAAAGATATAGATGATAACAATTATCGTGTTAAAAAGGATGAATGGATAAACAATAATCCAGAAAAGTACGAAAGCATTTTAAAGGAAATGAGAACTAACGAAACAACACCAACTGTCAATAAAAAAGAGGAAAATAATATAAATTAAATACTATATATCATGCGAAAATTTTTATTTTTTGCGATTACATTAGCTTTATTGTCGGCAATAGACAATAAGGCTTATGCTGTTTGCTCGGGAGCAACAAATGGAGGAGCATTTAGTCCTGCTCCAACAACAACTTGGCAAACAACAGCCGTAAGCACAAACAGATACTATACTTTTACTGCGATTTATCCCGGTCAGGCATTTGTTTTTTCATTCTGTTCAGATAATGGTGGGGCAACCGGGATAGACACTCAAATTGAAATTTGCAATAGTGTTGGAGTTTCGTTAGGTACACATTACAATGATGATTATTGTGGATTAGGTTCTGAAATAGTCTTTACTGCTCCTGCTCCTGGTGTATATAGCATTGCAATTTATCGGTATTATTGCAGTTCGGCAAGTGTTGCAGCTGGCACTTTAGCTTATATAACCATGCCAGTTCCTAATAGTAGTGACTGCTTAGGAGCACTACCACTATGCAACAATACAGAAACCCATACTTATGCCCCAGAAGACGAAGGAAACTATTACGATTTATTTGATTTTAGAGAAGAGTGGGCAGCTGGATATTCTGACACCTATAATAACTGTCCAAACTGTATGCTTGATGGTGAATTAAATAGTCAATGGTACACCCTTTTTGTACAGACTTCGGGTTGGCTAAGATTTACTATTACTCACGTTTCAAGTGAAATTTATGACTGGTCTTTACACAGTTTAAACAGCGGTGTTACATGCTTTGATCTTGTTGACTATCAAAACCATCCACCAGTTTCGTGTAATTGGTGGGGCGATGTAGGTACCGGAACTGCAACTGGAATGCAAAACATTGGGACTACTTCAAATTGCCAACACTGGCCAGGACATGGGGCTGGAAACCCTTATAACACACCCATTTGGGTTACTGCTGGTGAAACTTACGCATTACATATTTCGAGTTATATGCCTAGTGCTACACATGGATACACTATTAATTTTTCAAATTCAACTGCCACTATTGTGGATAACACTGCTCCTACTATGGATGCAATCCTATCTACAATGAACTGTGGTGCTCAGTCTATAACAGTACAGTTTTCTGAAGGATTAGCTTGTTCAAGCGTTCAGGCATCTGACTTTTTCGTTACTGGTCCAAGTGGTACATATAATGTTTCGGATGTCTGGAGTCCCGTCTGTGAAGCAGCATCTAGTAGTACATACTCTTCAGGAACATTCTACGATGATATTTGGACACTACAATTAAGTGATTATCTAACTGAAGATGGTAACTATACTGTTTGTGTAAGGGATGGTAGCGTTAATGACCTTTGTGGCAATGTCGCTCCTCAAAATTGTTTAAACTTTACCATAATAGGCATTACAGCAGATATTTCCAACACAGACATTGCTTGCCATGGCGACAATACTGGATCAATAACAGTTAATAATATAACAGGAGGCACTGCCCCATATTCATATAGCCTAAATGGTGGCGCAACCGTTGCCGTAGGAGGAACTAGTTTTAGTCTAACAAATTTAAGTGCAGGCTCCTATCAAATTGTTATAACAGATAATATAGGACACTGTGAATATATTGAAACGGTGGTAATAAATGAATCTCCTCCCCTTTCATATAACACATCAATAACTCACCCAACTTGTGGAGGTGGGGAAAATAGTGGGGAGGTGCTGATAACAGGCATAGGCGGTACACCTAATTATAATATACAACTTGGGGCAGCAACTCAAAACGGCGTTGCATCATACAACTTTACAGGTCTCGCAGGTGGATTATATGGTATTACAGTAACTGACAATTTAGGATGTACTTCTACAGGAAGCGTAACTCTCAATAATGTAGATGTACCTGATGCAACATTTACATACAACGGTAATCAATGTTTTACTGGACATTCATTTAATTTTACACATACAGGAGCAGTTACCCCAGGCGAAACCTACAGTTGGACATTTACTAGTGGAACGCCAGCAACATCAACGGCTCATCATCCTACAGGGATAACTTGGGCAGCACCTGGAATCTACAATGTAAGTCTAACAGTTACTACAGGAACATGTACAGATACATACAGCACTAATATTGAAGTTTACGCAATGCCAAGCCCAA
>CAYNKH010000036.1:0-21388 GCA_964397745.1 uncultured Bacteroidales bacterium
GAATTGAACACAGTATCTAACGGGATTTGCAAAGCATTAACAGTTAAGGCTTTAACTTCATTGCGTCCTTCTGGGACTAACACCATAGATAGTGAGTTTATTGTTTTACAATTCCTTTCATACAATTATTATTTGTAAGTATTTAACCACCAAACACAAACATATTATCAACAAATCTATAAAATATTTTTCAAAAACTGATATAAATTATTTTATTGTTGGTATTTAATTAATTTTAAACAATTCTACTTTGGGATAACACGCAGATAAAGTGATATTTTTCAATATCTTTGTAACACAGAATAAAAATATATGGAGTATCTCAACATTAATAATTGGAAAAGAAAAGAGCATTACGAATTTTTTAAAGATTTTGACGAACCTTTCTTTGGTATCGTTACTGAAATTGATTGTACTACTGCATATCAATATTGCAAGCAAAATCGGATTTCTTTTTTTTCATATTACCTCCACAAATCTCTTTTAGCAGTTAATTCTGTTGAAGAATTTAGATATAGAATAGTTGATAATAAAATTGCAATTTATGATAAAATCCACGCTGCTGTAACTATAGGGAGAGATGATGGGACATTTGCTTTTACATTTGTAGAGTTTATTTCAAACTTTAACGATTTTAATAAAAATTTACAAAGTGCAATTGATAAAGTAAGAAAATCAACAGGTTTATATATGTATGAAGATAAAACCAGAAAGGATGTAATTCATTTTTCATCAACACCATGGATTAAATTTACTGGTTTAAGCCATGCAAGAAAATTTGACAAAGAAAATAGCACCCCCATAATTGTATTTGGCAAAACAACAAAAGAAAACGATAAAATGACGATGCCAATTGCTGTAAATGTGCATCATGCATTAATGGATGCACTTGATGTGTCAATTTTCAATAAATCTTTTGAGGATTTTCTAAGAAAATAAAGCCTCAGAACCCGAACCGAACCGCCAGTTGGCGGTGAGCTCACGACCGCAGGGAGTAAACCCGAAATCCTAAACCCTTTTAACCCAAAACTCTCCTCTCTCCTCTCAATAACAAGCTTCTTGTGCATTCACGCAATCCTTCGATGCTTTATCACAAACGACTTGTATATTTTCTAAAAGTGTCATAATTTGAAAAACATATCGTTTTGCAATCTCTTGATCGCTAGTTTTTGAACACTTTTTATAAAGTTTTGAAATTTCCTTACTATTATCATAAATAATATCTGCTTTATCACTAAGATCACCTGTTGCTTTTTGACCGATTAAGCAATAGCACATTTCAGCAGTATTATATGCCAAATCAATTGAAGTTCTGGCATTATATGCTGAACTTTTTAGCAGTTCAATAAAATCTTTTGCACTATCAGCATACTCCATCATAATATTATAATCCTCTGCTTCAAAGGCACTTCGTATAGTTATAAAAGAGTCGTAAGTATTGTTTGAAACATCGTATAAATTCGATACAGACTCCAAAATATGATATTGATAATCATTACATTGAGCTTTTGAAAGCACTGCAATAAAATTGATAAGAATTAAGAGTATAAAAACTTTTTTATTCATAGTATATTAAGATTCTGTTTCAAAACATCATAAAAACCAATTCAATTATCGTTCCCTTTTTTCAACACTTGTACTTTAATAACTTAATTTGACACTACAATAAGTGCATCAAATAATCATCAATCAATTGCTGGTAATCCCTCATACGGATCTCCCTCAACAATCACAAATTTACCGGGAACCTCCTCAACTTGGCGGTCGAAATACATTATTCCGTTAAGATGGTCTATTTCATGTTGAAAAATATGTGCTGTATATTGTTGAGTAATCCTTTCTTTCACAAAATTTCCATCAATATCATAGTACTGCACATCTACCCAAATTGAACGGTAAGATTTGCCTATAATATCATATTGACTTACACAATCACCAGGTACCGAAAGACATCCATCATTTCTGTATGCAATTGTATCAGAATATGCAGTAATAACAGGATTAAAGTAAACTTCCCAAGGTTTTACCACCATCGAGCCCTTATCATAACGCTGCACCCAAATAACATTACGATTTATTCCTATTTGAGGAGCAGCAATACCAACTCCTTCGCCCAGCACAGTTGTTTTCATTCTATCTACAAGTAATTGTAAATTATCTTCTTCGAGATTTACATTTAAGGATTGATTTCGTAATACAATAGAATCGGGTTGGGCACAAATATACATAAGTTCAAAATCTTCTCCTGCTGTTCCTGATGATATTAGAGCATTTTCGGGAGTATCTAAAGCTGTTGTTGTTGTAGCCTCCACAATATGCAAAGGGAAAGATTGTCCACATTCATTATATGCCCACACAAATAAATGATAATTTAATCCTGCTGCCAATTCAGTAAACTCCACCTCGGTTACATTATCATTATCAGTTGCAGTTTCGTAATCATTTACAGAATTATATTTATATCCGACGGCACCGTTTACAGCCGACCAATTCCAAATAATTTGTGATGTTGTAACAACCGCAGCAATAGATTCAGGTTTATCGGGCTGAATATCTGTCAAACCAGTATAATCAAAAACAATGGTATCATTAACAACCGGGCTGCCACTTATTGTTACAGTTTCAACTCCAAAACAAGCAGAAGTGTAGGCTGTAAAATTAAGAGTTTCACCTTCGGCATAAATAAAACCAGCTTCTTTAATATTTTTTAAAGACAGAGTTTTTTCAGAAGATAAGTGTTCGATTTTACATACTCCCTTACTTCTTCCATTATGGAGCATTTTGATAGTTTGTTCCGACTTGCCATTATAAAAACTCATCAAATAATGAGTATCAGCCCCTGGCGTAAAAACGAAACTATTAAAACCTAGATTTTCAGACATCTTTTCTGTAAGTATCTGTTTACCAGAGACATCATAAACATTGATAATTAATTCATTTGTTGAATTATAAACATCTATATATGTCTTTTCATCAAAAGGGTTAGGATAATTTTGCATTACCTTCAAGCTATTGGCGTCGGTAAGATTTTTTTCGACACCTACAAGCACGTCTATTTTCACACTATTTTGAGGCCAACGTATGACAGTATCCGTAGAGTTTGTTTGATTTTCGATTAAAACACTATCCAACAAAAGCTGCGATCCTGTTTGATTGATTTCAAAATTAAGGACGATTTCAGTTTGAGCAAAAGCCCAACACAAAAGAAAACTAAAAAACGGCAATAAGATAATTTTTTTCATGACGATAAGTACTTAAATATTCTACACAACAAATTTATAAAATAATTTCGTTAAAACATATTTAATTAAATAATATAACGTATCAGCATATAAAAACATCAATTTTTAACTGTCCTCAGTAGTTAATTGAGTAATTTTCATAATTTTGCAAAAAAACTTGTTCCATGTTTAAACAAATTATACTTGTTGGTATAGGTGGCGGAATTGGAAGTATTTTACGTTTCATTATTTCACTAATATCTGACAAATTCTTTACTGTCAAAATACCAATTCCTACTCTTATCGTTAATATTATGGGGAGTTTTTTAATTGGTTTAATTTTGGCTTATTTACAAAAGAATAATGCAGAATCATCTGATTTAAAGTATCTTTTGGCAATAGGTTTTTGTGGCGGATTTACTACATTCTCTGCTTTTGCTTGGGAAAACTTACAATTTTTAAATTCACAAAACTACAATCTTGCATTCTTATATATTGTATTAAGCTTAGTTTTATGTTTTTTAGGAGTTGCTGGAGGATATTTTTTGTTAAAGTAAAAAGTGTGTACAGGGAATAAACTCGAAACAAACTATCATTTTATTTCGTTACTATAATGGATTGTCCATCAAATACTTGTCATACTCATCTTTAAAGTGAAAATATCCATCAATAATATAGCCATTACGGTAACTGCCCTCTTCGTCAATTTCAAGTATTCGTGCATAATATGGATAAAAAGTGTTAATCCATTGTCTAAAAGCAAGTCCTTCTTCTTCGTTTTTAAAAGGCAAGTAATCTAAGATGTTTCCTTCATAATTTATTCGATTATCATAGCATGTATCCATATACGCTATAAATAACTTAGAATCCTGGGGTGTCCACCACCTTAAAAATTTTGCAGCAAAATCGGATACTCTCAAACACCCTACACTATTTGCAGTACCAAGCATACCTCTGGCTACATCATTAAGAGCAACTTCGTGTATTCCATTGTTTTTCATTGCTTTAGGATAATCTGGATGTGGTATTAAGGACATAAAATTAGGAAGTTGTACTTTATTGCGATACATTACAATCCTACTATGTCCGCCACCAAGTTCCTCATCTCGTTGTTTATCTAATTGATTGTAAAAGCGACCATGTTCCCAATGCTTAGAGCTAATAGTATTAAGACCAGCATAATAATATCTGTATCGTCCAATAGGTAAATCTTTATAATAATACTCCGAGCTTAATCCCTCTTCATTTGTACGATGCCCAATATTCAAACGCTTTGCCGATGTTGCGAATTTTCCAATCATAACTAAAGTATCTTCACAAGCCTCACATAAAACAACATACTGTCCGGCAGAAAACAGTGAACTCCAATAAAATGAATAATCACGTGAAATCGGTAACATTTTGTAATTCCATACTTTGAAAAGAAAGTTTTTTAATACGGCAGCGGATTCAGGAGTCAGAACAGCATCTATTTCTAATAATACCGAGTCATAAGCTTTGGTGCCATATTTTAAGGAATCAAGTCGTCTCAAAATATTACTTGGTATGTTATCAAACTCAAGCAATTCTACAATACAAGGATAAATTTCTTGTAAGGGATTTGAATTTCCATTTTTATCAACGACATTAAAATCTCCAACCAAATACCTGTTTCTGTATTGGTGGTTGATAGGCAGAGAGTCGTTGAACAAATCAGCATAATTAAAACCTATATTTTTACCTGGCTCCCATAAAGCGGAATCTTTAATTAGAGGCAAATAGCAAGGATTTATCAAATAATATGACCACAATTCTTCTAAACTTAAGCTTGCAATAGGTTTAGGTTTATATTCGGGGGGAGGTTGATAAAAGCTTGTATCATAATTATGATAAATTGTATCATAATAACAAAAAACATTGTTTTTCGTGGGCAAAAAAGAGTAAGAATATGATAAATAGATAGCAGCAATCCCAAAAAAGCACAAAAAAACAAGCCACCTATAAAACAGACTCCTTTTCATACTTCGGAATTTATTACGAACAGATTTTTAGCATATTGAGACAATCCTTGTCTAATTATCATAAATTAAAGCAATGATTTTACTAAACAAAAGTAATAATTATTCCTAAGCGATGCAATCAAATGGTTTTGATTTTAAAAAAACATTTACAAAAGCCTAAATAAATTATGTTTTCTTTCATCTCAGATGTTGTGCTCAACCCAAAACATCACATTTAGACAAGCATACACTTTTTTGTTGAGTACTTATTACAATTATGCTAAAAACACTCTTGAGTTTAAAATTAGTTTAAAAACATATCCAACTACACATTTTTATACTTTAAGCACACCCGTAGTTAGGTAATCTCTTTTTTACCATACAATTAAAGCCTCAACGAACAATTATGATTCAAACCTGACAATAAACATTTTCAGAATTAAATATTTTTTTTAATTTTGGGGGGAATAAATTAAATTATTTAAAACAATATAATTATGGCAAAAATCAGAGGAGCTATTTTAGTTGACGTTGAGGCGTGTAAAGGCTGTGGTGTTTGTATCCCTGCTTGTCCTCAAGACGTTCTGGACTTAGCAAAAGAAGTAAATGGTAAGGGTTATAATTACTCTTACATGAAAAATCCGGAAGCGTGCATTGGTTGTTCGAACTGTGCAATTGTATGTCCAGATGGGGTAATATCTGTTTATAAGGTAAAAGTGGCCTGATTTAATCACATAAAAAATTAGACAAAATGAAAAAAGAACTAAGGTTAATGAAAGGTAACGAAGCGATAGCAGAAGCTGCTATACGCTCTGGGGCAGACTCTTATTTCGGTTACCCAATTACCCCACAGTCGGAGGTAATTGAGTACTTAATGGCGGAAAAGCCTCACGAGAGAACAGGAATGGTAGTTTTACAGGCAGAAAGTGAAGTTGCAGCAATAAACATGGTTTATGGTGCTGCTGGATGCGGACGCATGTCAATGACTTCGTCTTCGAGCCCTGGCGTAAGTTTAAAGCAAGAGGGTATCTCATATATTGCTGGAGCAGAACTACCATGTTTAATAGTAAACGTAGTTAGAGCTGGTCCTGGTTTAGGAACTATACAACCAGCACAGTCCGACTATTTTCAGTCAACAAAAGGAGGTGGACACGGTGATTATAGACTTATAGTTTTAGCACCAGCATCTGTTCAAGAGATGTACGATTTCGTAGAATTAGGATTTGAATTAGCGTTCAAATATCGCAACCCAGTTATGATTCAATCTGATGGTATTATTGGTCAGATGATGGAAAAAGTTGAGATCGGTCCTCAAAAACAAAGAAGGACACCAGAAGAGATTATCAAACAATGTCCTTGGGCTACTGTAGGCAAACCTACCACAAGAGAGCGTAACATAATTACATCTTTGGATCTTGTTGCAGCTAAACAAGAAGAGTTTAACTTAAAGCTCATAAAAAAATACAAAGAGGTACAAGAGAAAGAAGTTAGATATGAGTTAATAAATACAGAGGATGCCGATTACATTCTTGTTTCTTATGGTTCATCAGCACGTCTAAGCATGAAAGCAATGGATTTGCTACGAGCAAAAGGAATTAAAGTTGGTATTTTACGTTTAATTACACTTTATCCATATCCGACAAAAATAATTGGAGAATTAACTAACAAGGTTAAAGGTTTTCTTGCAGTAGAAATGAGTGCAGGACAAATGGTTGAAGATTTACAACTTGCTGTACAATTTAAAAAGCCAGTTGCTCATTTTGGTCGTATTGGTGGAGTAATCCCTGCACCAGAAGAGATTGTAGAAGCTTTAGAACAAAAAATAATAGGAGGTTAAATCATGGCAGAAATCACAATACAAGATATAATAAAAAAAGAAAACCTTGTTTATTCAAAGAGCAAGGTAATGACAGATGCTACTTTAAGCTATTGTCCGGGATGTGGTCATGGTACTGCTCACCGTCTTATTGCAGAGGTAATAGAAGAAATGGATATCCAGAGTGAAACCGTAGGTGTTTGCCCAGTTGGTTGTTCTGTTTTAATGTATAATTTTCTTGATTTGGACATGCAGCAAGCCGCACACGGAAGAGCACCTGCTGTTGCAACGGCAATCAAACGCCTCATGCCCGAAAAATATGTATTTACTTATCAGGGAGATGGCGACTTAGCTGCTATCGGAACTGCCGAGACCATTCACGCATGTAACCGAGGTGAAAATATCGTAATTGTCTTTGTAAACAACGGTATTTATGGAATGACCGGAGGTCAAATGGCTCCAACAACTCTTAAAGGAATGCCTTCATCAACTTGTCCTTACGGTCGAGATATTGATATGATGGGTAATCCACTAAAGATGACGGAACTTATTGCACAGCTTGCTGGGACATATTACGTAACTCGTCAAAGTGTACACTCACCACGCAATGTACGTAGAGCTAAAAAAGCTCTTCGCTTGGCTTTTGAAAACCAAAAATTAAATAGAGGTGTATCGTTCGTTGAGATAGTTTCAAACTGTAACTCAGGCTGGAAATTACCTCCAGTACAAGCAAACGAATGGATGGTAGAAAATATGTTCCCGTTTTATCCGCTTGGAGATATTAAAGTGGACGGTGAAATTGTTAGTAAATAATTAAAACGTAAAAATTATGACTGAAGAAATAATTATTGCCGGTTTTGGTGGACAAGGTGTTCTTTCGATGGGTAAGATATTGGCTTACTCTGGACTTATGCAAGGTCAAGAAGTATCATGGATGCCATCATACGGACCAGAAATGAGAGGCGGTACCTCTAACGTTACTGTAATTATAAGTGACGAAAGGGTCAGCTCTCCAATATTAAACAAATATGATACTGCTATTGTACTTAACCAACCATCAATGGATAAATTTGAATCAATGGTTAAGCCAGGTGGCAATTTGTTGTACGATCCAAACGGCATAATACGCCACCCAGAACGTAAAGACATAAATATTTATAAAGTAGAGGCAACTAATATTGCTACCGAAATGGGCAATGTTAAAGTTTTTAATATGGTGGTTTTAGGTGCTTATCTCAAAATCAAACCTATTGTTAAAATGGAAAATGTTATCAAAGGATTAAAAGAATCTATTCCTGTACGAAATCATAAACTTCTTCCGCTTAACGAAGAAGCAATTAATAAAGGAATGGAAGCAGTATTAAAAACTTAGGGATTGTAAAAACAATAAACTATTCCAAATAAAAAAGAGGCTGTTTAAAATATTTTTTAAACTCGCCTCTTTTTTGTTTATTGTACTGGCAGAAATAAGATTTGATTTGTTTTAGTCGGTAATGTAAAGTCAAAATTCTACCACAAATGTAAGGGTAATTGTTTAAACCTAGAGATTGCTAATTTGCAAATAGATTAGAAGTTCTGAAATTTAAAGATTGTAACACAAAAAAACATTTTAAAATATATTTCGGTCATTTTTATATCAAAATGAAATAGTTTTATCTGACGATAGTGATCCCATTCAATAATTCAAACTAAATATTTACATCATAATTACCAAAATTTTGCGATGCTTCTATGGTACGTTTACGAGTAAAAAGAGCATCCTTCAAAAGATTTCTTAAAAAATTATTTTTCTTTAAATATTCTCTATAATTTTGATTAGTTGGATTATAATTATCTGCACCAAAATATATTGGTGAAACATAACAATAAGTGTATTTTGCAACATCTGGATTGGTAATATACAACTGAGCCTCAGGCAATTTTTTAGTAATTAAACTAACAACATCAAACTCACGACATTTGATTTCTAAATTAGTCACAATTTGCGAATATTCATGTTGTTTTTTCTTTAAGTCAAAATCAGAATAAGATGAGTTTCCGAGTTTGCGTATTGGACGAATCTGTAAAATATTTATTTTATATTTTTCTATATACTCATCCATTTTTGCAAGGTCATCAATATTATCTGGATTAACAGTATAGTTAATACGCAGTTTAAAGTGAGGATACTCTTCTTTAATGTTTGAAATGACTCCTAAAACTTCATGCAATTTTTCATATTTTGCACCAGGCATCATCGATTCATAAACCTCTTTTTGAGTTCCGTGCATTGAAATAATTATTTCATTAAGTCCAGCTTTTGCAAGAGATTTTATTTTATCACTATCTAAAAGCGAAGCATTTGTTGTAAACGAGATGTGCGGTACACCATGTTTTTTTGCAGCCGCAATAATTTCTTCATTATGTAAAAACAAACAGGGTTCAGCACCGCAGCCTATTTGCAATTTTAGAGCATAGGGAAAAAGATTATCAGCTATCTGATTGATTTTTTGGGAATCAAGTCTGCTTTTGTCTGGTTTATAACTTGGATCAGAGAAATAGCACATTCTACATCTAAAATTACATGTAAGAACTGGATCAAGAAAGACATTGAGATACGGTTTTTTGAATATATATAATACTGCTACACCAAGTATTTTAATGCGATTACTTTTTACAAGTCTATTAAGCTGCAATATTTTGTAATAGTTCATAAACAATTATTGTTTCGCAAATATATAATTTATTTAAGAGAATACAATTTCAACAAACCAATAGGTTGTAAAACAATCATTTATTTTTTAACAGATTCATCTAGCACAAAGCCTACCCTTTTCATAACATAGGGCTAATAAAGGCGACCAACTGCGTCTTTAGACTTATCAAACACATGATATTTGAAAAAGAGTTAAGAATTGCGATTTTCACTGATACTTATCCATGCCAATTAGCCAGATATACTTTCCTCCAAAGGCTGTCTAATACCATTTGCATTTAGGTCAATTGAGACTTATATTTATAGTGTTAAACAAAAAAAAAATAGATATGAAAAAAATTATTAGTATCATTTTCTCGGTAAGTCTCCCCTTATTTTTATTCTCACAGATGAGTTCCAAATCGTTTAAGTTAATAGACAATGCTTATTTTAAAATGAGCTGTGTGAGTTTAGAACTTGAAAACCAGTTTACCGTCACGGGGTGGATGAAATGGGATGCAAATCCTACTGGTGAAGTAAGTTGGTCAAGTATTGTAGCTGAGAATAATAATAAATCTGATGAATATATCCAGTTTATAATTCAGAGTAACGCAGATTTTTCAAAACTTGAATTTGGTTTACAGCTAGAATCTGCTTCTGCTAATATGTGGTGTGAAAGGGTTATGAAAGAAGGAGAATGGTTTCATTTCGCAGCAATATGTAACGGAAATCAACAGAAACTATACATAAATGGCGTTGAGGCATCTGGTAAAATGAGTACTGGAAGATCAAATAGCTTTCAACCAGATTTTATTTTATCCTTAAGCTCAATGGCAGCGTGGAATTTTGCTCAGAACTTTGATGGTGCGATTGATAAAGTATCGGTATGGGAAAAAGCTTTAACTCAAGAAGAAATACTTATTCTTATGACCAGTAAGACTCCACCAAATAATGAAGGATTGATTTCTTATTATTCTGTTGATGAAGTTGATAATAATAAGCTGTTAAATAAGAATATTTATACTCATATAACTACAAGTGATGATAACTTTAGAATAAACACTGGTATTATTGCAGATAAATCTATTGGTTATGCTCAGGGAGATCTACATATATCTGAAGAACATTAATCTAATCAAGTATAAAAATCTGATATTTATTATTTTTGATAATCTGACGTCGCTTATCAAAAATAACAAATATAAACTTGATTAAAACTTCAACACCACTCCTCCCATAAAGTTTATTCCAGCTTGCGGATAATAATACGCCCAAGTTTGCTCTAATCCTTGTTCGTACCAGATGCCTCCATAAGCATTATTAGAGTAATCAAGATTAAGTATGTTATTTACTAAGAATTTTATTTGAATTTCGCTAAAAAGATTTGTGGTAAACGTATAATCCAATTGTAAGTTATTTACCCAATACGCATCAAGCATTCTGTCTTCATTTGAAGTATTATCAAAGAATTGGTCGCCAACATATTTTGAAATCCAGCTAATATTAAATCCAGTTATTGGTTTAAATGATACAATACCCGATGCTATAATATTAGGTGAGTATGCAATATCAGTTTCTCCTAAGTTATAAGCTTCAAAAGTTTCGTTCCACATTTCGTCATAAGCAGTAGCCCACGAAGTAAAATTCTTTATTTTATTTTGACTGAATGTACAATTAGCATCAATACTCAAGATTTTATGAGGTTTAATTCCTGCAGAGAACTCAACACCAGCACGATAACTTTCGGGTACATTTGTCATAATATCATAGCCTACACTTGATTTTTCGCCTGTTGGAACTAACTGATTTTTATAATCCATATAATATAAATTCATGCCAAAATTCAGATTTGATTTTTGATATATATATCCGAGTTCAATATCATTTAAAGTTTCATACATAGGAGTTTTGTTAGGATCACCAGTTGCATCTTTAAAATTTGTTCTTGTTGGCTCACGATTTGAAATTGCAAAGGACGCATAAGCTTTCATTTTAGGATTTATAAAATAATATAAACCAGCTTTAGGATTAATAAAATCAAAACTATGAGTTTGTTTTAAGTCTTTTTGTGTTCCATCAGGCATTAAATCATAATCTTTTCCAGACATATCATAATTTATATGACGATATTGAATATCTCCATAAGCAAATAAATCTTTTACAACTTGATAATTCAGTTTTGCAAAAACATTCATCGAAACTTTTGTACCTGTATTTCGATACCACTCAAAATCTTTTTCCACATCGCCCGGATTACTCATCCAAATAATATTTCCAAAATGCTCTCCATCATAAATATTTCCAGCACCGCCAAGACTTACTCTTAATTTTTCTGATTTATAATTTGCCGATAAAGTTCCACCATAAAAATTATTTCCCATCATTTTACGCTGAATAATATCACTTTCAGAAATAAGAACATCTGTAGAATTTAAAGTGTCAATTCCACTAATTACAGGAAGCCCTTGCACAATAACATTTGGAAGCCCATATTCATCAAGTATTGCATCTTCTTTGTACTGCTCATAATAACCATCTCCGCGAGTGTAATGCAAACCTGCACTAATGTCTATTTTATCATTAAACATGTAAGAATATAGCAATTGATAATGGGTTTGAATGTAATTATCGGTTTGGTCTTTATAATATTTTCTATTTCCTTGATTATCAAAATATTCACCTGCCGGATTGTAAGTTCTATCAATTTCCAGCATTTCTTCAGGACATCCCCACCACGAGATTCCAGTTCTTTGGCGACCGTGAATAAAATTAGCTCTCAAAAGACTTTTCTCATTTCTCCACGATGTTGTGAACATAACAGATTGGTTTTTTGCAAAAGCGTTTTCA
Source organism: uncultured Bacteroidales bacterium (assembly GCA_964397745.1). Classification (GTDB taxonomy): domain Bacteria; phylum Bacteroidota; class Bacteroidia; order Bacteroidales; family ML635J-15; genus Bact-19. Next base: position 12,538 of record CAYNKH010000036.1, read on the forward strand.
ACATATCCATCACTATTAACATTCGACAATCTTAAATCAAAAGAAAGCCCATTATTTATTACACCAGTTCCCGCAGAAATATTTTGCTTAAATGTATTAAAACTTCCACCTATTAAGCTTACCTGTGCATAAGGTTTATTATTTGGATTTCCAGTTAAGAAATTCATACTCCCACCAAAAGAAGCAGCACCGTTTGTTGAAGTTCCAACGCCTCTTGTAATTTGGACACTACTGACCGAGCTTCCAAAATCTGGCATATTTACCCAAAATATTGTTTGCGATTCTGCATCATTTAAAGGCATTCCATTGACTGTAACGTTAATACGAGTTGGATCGGTTCCACGTATTCTATAATTTGTATAGCCAATACCTGTTCCAGATTCTGACGTAGCCACAAACGAAGGCGTTAATTCCAACATATACGGCAAATCTTGGCTAAAATTTCTTTCTTCCAAAGCTGCTGCATCAATAATGGTATTAGCTACAGGAGCAAGATCATCAGCACGTGTTGCCGATACAATAACTTCGGAACTCATCATTTTTGAGATAGTAAGAATAATATCTCCAATGTTCTGGTTTTTTGTTTTTTTGTCAATTTCAAGCTCAAAATCCAGATAACCAACAAACGAAAAAACTAAAACAGTTGGCTTTTGAGATATTTCAAGCGAAAACCGACCATTTGCCTCAGTACTTACACCATTATTAGTACCTTTTTCGACAACATTTGCACCTACCAGTGGCTCGTTTTGGAAATCGAGGACCCTTCCAATAATTACTTGACTAAAAATTTGGGAAACAAATAAACTTAAAACTAAAATAAAAAAAACACGTTTCATAATAATTAAATATTTAATAATTAAATTTTAATTGGGATGAAACTACACGGTATTTGATACATTCTTCTCCCTTCGGCGGCATTATCCGCATCAGGTTCAAAGGGTATGTTCTCAGCCGTTTTGGCACCCCCGTCTCAATTTGAGACAATGCAAAGGTACATTGTTTTTTGAATAAACAAAATTATTTGTTGTTATTTGTGATCCTGTATCCAGTGATTAAATAAATGTCGAACTCATGGTATCCTAATGTAACTAGAATTTCAAACACGACTTTATAAAGCAAAAAAAGAGTAGCGAAACGAATTCGCCACCCTTTGAAACAAACAAACTAACTATGAAACTATGAATTATTATAAATCAAATAATAATAATCTTATTTATATTCTCCAAGGATAGTTTTAACGTCCTCTGGAGATACTCTGCCATAAGTTTTTTCACCAATCATCAAGACTGGAGCTAATCCACATGCACCAACACAACGCAAGCAACTTAGTGAGAATTTTCCGTCTGGTGTGGTATCTCCCACATTGATTTTCAGTTCCTTTTTCACTTCATCCAGTACTTTTTCGGCACCTCTAACATAACATGCAGTACCAGTACAAATAGATATTGGATGTTGTCCTTTTGGAGTCATAGTAAAGAAACTATAAAAAGTAACTACACCATAAACTTTGGCAAGAGACAAGTTGAGATTATCCGCAATTACTTCTTGAATTTCAGCTGGCAGATATCCAAAATGCTCCTGAGTTCTATGTAGTACATTTATTAGTTCACCCTGATCGTTATTGAAAGCCTCGCATATCTCTTTGATATCTTGACAATCCTTTTCTTTTAATTTTATATGAATACTTGACATAATTTTATCTTTTATTTTTCGATGTAAATTTTTTTCTTTTTATCAAAATACTCTGTGTGCAACAAGTGATGTGCTTTATCACTCATTGGCTGCTCTAAGAACTCTTCGTATAGTTTGATAATCTCAGGATTTTCGTGAGATTTACGAATAGCTTTACCAGCATCTTCTCTATAAATAGCAGCAGCACGAGCTTTTAGAATATTGATGTCTCCATGGTGTAAAGGTTGACCACCGCCACCAATACAACCCCCAGGGCAAGCCATTATCTCTATTGCATGAAACTCACTTTCGCCTTTTTGAATTGCTTCGAGTAATGTACGAGCATTTCCGAGTCCATGAGCTATACCAATATTCAATTTTAATCCGTCAAAATCTACAACGGCTGAACGCACGCCTTCAAATCCTCTAAGTTGTTCAAATTCGACTTTTTCGAGTTTTTTATTAGTGTAGAGTTCATAAGCAGTTCTACAAGCAGCTTCGATAACACCACCAGTATTTCCAAAAATTACACCTGCACCTGTTGATTGTCCCATTAGCTTATCAAAATCTTCGTCAGGTAATTGTTTAAAATCGCCAACACTTTGTTTGATTAAGTGAGCTAACTCACGAGTTGATATTGAATAATCAACATCAGGATTTCCATCGACAGCAAATTCTTCGCGTTGTGATTCATATTTCTTAGCTAAACAAGGCATAACCGAAACAACGATTAAGTCTTCGCGTTTAACTCCTAGTTTATCAGCCATATATGTTTTAGCAATAGCTCCAAACATTTGCTGTGGAGATTTAGCCGTTGAAGGAATTTCTTTTAATTCTGGGAAATTATGTTCAAAAAACTTAACCCAAGCAGGACAGCAGGATGTTAATAAAGGTAATTTCACATCTTTGTCGCCATCAAGGAATTTTGTTAATCTTCCGAGTAATTCAGTTCCTTCTTCCATAATTGTAAGGTCGGCAGCAAAATCTGTATCAAAGACTTTATCAAATCCTAATCGACGCAGAGCGGCAACCATTTTACCAGTAACTATAGTTCCTGGTTCTAAGCCAAACTCTTCACCTAAAGCAACCCTTACAGCAGGAGCTGTTTGTACAATCACAGTTTTGTTTGGATCTGCAAGAGCTCTAATCACTTTATTTGTATGATCCTGTTCGGTAAGAGCACCAGTAGGACACACTGCAACACATTGTCCGCAGAAAGTACAAGGAGACTGAATAAGGTCTTGCTCAAAAGCAGGAGCAACAACCGCAGTAAAGCCTCGATATATTCCACTTAGTACGCCACACGTCTGAACATCATTACACATAGTCTCGCAACGACGACACATTATACATTTATCCATATCACGAATGATAGCTGGCGAAAAATCTTCTTTATAAGTTGATTGTTCACCTTGATAATGAATTTCGCGTACCCCAAGAGTTTGGGCAAGAGATTGCAAATCACAATTTCCATTTTTTGCACAAGTTAAGCACTCAAATGGGTGATCAGACAATATTAACTCCATAACAGTTTTACGAGCATTTAAAACACGCATTGTATGAGTTTTTATGTCCATGCCCTCCATAACTTTGGTTACACATGAGGGTGCGAGATTTCTACGTCCAGCGACCTCGACAACACATATACGACATCCACCAGGGTTATGTGTAATACCCAAGTCTTTAAGATTCATATAACATAATGTTGGAATCTCAATGTCAATTTTTCTTGCAGCTTGCAGAATTGTTATTCCTTCTTCAACCTGTAATTCTTTTCCGTTTATCTTAATATTTATAAGAGTCATTTTGTAAGTCTCCTGTTATTTAATAAATATTGCACTAAATTTACACTTATCATAACATGCTCCGCATTTAATACAGATGTCCTGATTTATTTCGTGAGGCATTTTGCGTTCACCAGTAATTGCATTAACCGGACAAACACGTGCACAAGCTGTACAGCCTACACACGCTTCTGCATCAATAATATACTTTTTAAGAGCAGTACATTGACCTGCACGACATTTCTTTTCTGTAACGTGTTCAACGTACTCGTCCCAAAAGTTAACCAAAGTTGACAAAACTGGGTTTGGAGATGTTTGCCCTAAACCACAAAGCGAAGTATCTTTAATTACCCCACTAAGGTTTTTCAATAATTCAAGGTCTTCAACTGTTCCATTACCCTCAGTAATTTTTGTAAGTATTTCGTGCAAACGTTTGTTACCTATTCTACAAGGCGAACATTTACCACATGATTCTTCAACCGTAAACTCAAGGAAGAATTTAGCAATAGATACCATACAATCGTCCTCGTCCATAACAATCATACCTCCCGACCCCATCATAGAACCAGCGGCAAGAAGGTTATCAAAATCTATAGGTGTATCCAAATGTTTTTCGGTAAGACATCCACCAGATGGTCCACCAGTTTGAACAGCTTTAAACTTTTTACCGTCTTTAATTCCACCGCCAATTTCATAAATTACTTCGCGTAGTGTAATTCCCATCGGAACCTCAATTAGTCCGACATTATTGATTTTACCAGCAAGGGCAAAAACTTTAGTTCCTTTTGATTTTTCACTGCCAATAGATGCAAACCATTTGGCTCCTTTTAATAGGATTACGGGAACAGAAGCAAATGTTTCTACGTTATTTACGTTAGTAGGTTTACCTAGATACCCTGATTCGGCAGGGAAAGGAGGTTTAAAGGTAGGTTCGCCTCTATGCCCTTCCATCGAGTGTAGTAGTGCGGTTTCTTCCCCACAAACGAAGGCACCAGCACCATATCGAAGTTCTATATCGAAATTAAAACCAGTACCTAAAATATCTTTTCCAAGTAATCCGTAATCCAATGCTTGTTTAATAGCAATTTTAAGTCGTTGTATTGCAAGAGGGTACTCGGCTCTAATATATATAAGTCCTTTGTCTGCACCCATTGTATATCCACAAATAGCCATTGCTTCAAGTACTGTATGAGGGTCGCCTTCGAGAACTGATCTGTCCATAAAAGCTCCAGGGTCACCTTCGTCAGCATTACAAACCACATATTTTTGGTCGGCCGCTTGTTTTGCAGCAATTTCCCATTTTAATCCTGTAGGGAAACCTCCACCTCCACGTCCACGAAGTCCAGATTCTTTTATTACATCAATAACTTCTTGCGGCGTCATCTCTAAAAGTGCCTTACCTAAAGCCTGATACGCATCACGTGCGATTGATTCATCAATATCCTCGGGATCAATAAAACCACAATTTCGTAAACCTATACGAATTTGTTTTTGATAAAACCCCATGTGTTTTGAGTCGCTAATGCTTTCTTTATTAGTAGGATCGATATACAACAGTCTATGTACTTTACGTCCTTTAATAATATGTTCCTCAATAATTTCTTTAGCATCTTCAGGTTTGACCTGTGTATAAAATGTGTTATCAGGGATAACTTTTACAATAGGTCCTTTTTCACAAAACCCGAAACATCCTGTAACAACAACTTTAGCCTCATCCTCTAACCCATGTGATTCTAACTCGGCATTAAGTTGCTCCACAATTTGATTGCTTTGAGAAGCCTTACAACCTGTCCCACCACAAACTAAGAGATGCATTTTGTACTTGTTCATAAAAATACCTCCTTATTATTAATCAATAGAGTGATAATTAGCTGGTATAATACCTTCTACTAACTCACCGTTTTTAATATATTTTTCAATTATCTCATCTGCTTTGTCAATAGTAACATAACCAAATACTACTGGATCTTCGCCTGGGCGTGTGACTTCAATTGTAGGCTCCGCATAACAATATCCCATATCACCTACTTGTATTACCAAAGCTTCTATACTTCGTTTTTCGAACTCTTCTGTAAAGTAGTTCATAACTTCTTTTGCCCCTGATGCTATACCACTAGTAGCCATACCTACTTTAACTTGAACTATCGCATCGGGCGAATCGCTTTTTACACGAAGATTGATCTTGTTTTGCAACTCGTCTTTCATTTTTCGCAAGTCTGCAAGATTTTTGATTTTATTCATCGTTTTACCTCCTGGTTTTGTTAATAATTTTATTCTACGCCTCAAAAATATTAAATGTTATTACACAAAACAAGTGGTTTTGTTATTTTCTTAACACTGTTACTCTTATAACAGGCTATTTAAACACAGTCTAAATAACGAAGCTATATTTTGATTGATAACCATCTAATTATAAACAGTTTACACTTAGAGTGATTTATATCAATCCAAATAAAGACAAACAATTCTGTTGAACAACATTTATAAATTTAGGGCGTAATTCTAAACCTCTCACACTTTACTGACTATTATCATATTTTTTGTATGATAAAAATCATATTTGATTTTAAGGAATTCGTAAAAATAAAAAAAAGGAAAATAAAAGACAAAAAAACAGTTAAAAAAACATTAAACTTCACAAATATTTCGTAGGATTTCAATAAAGTTAAGCAATATTTTGTGTAATAAATTCAGTTAGGCTTTTTATAACAGATGCACTATTAATTTCAAAACCATCAAAAACTTCTCGAACACTCTCAGAGTCAACAACAAACCCACTGGCATCACTTTTATGGCTAAAAACAAAGTTAATTTTCTGATACTGACAAATAAAAGTTGCAATACATTCGGCGACATTTCCAAGCGGTTGTCTGTCAATGTGCTTTTTCCCAAATGTGGCCTTAACAGTTGTACCTATCCCTGGAGTAGATTCAATCAGAAACTCGCCTCCTGTCAGATTTGCATTAAACTTTAACAAAGCTATCCCCATACCTGTTTTTCTTTCTTTTCGACTTGAGAAAAAGCTTTTATTTATAGCCTCTAAAGTTTCTTTATCTATACCGCACCCATTATCTGAGATTGTAATACTAATAATATCATCAACATCCGAATCTACAAGTTCGATTTTAATAAAACTAGCTCCTCCTCTAATTGAGTTATGAACAATATCAGTAATGTGCATATCTAGTGTTTTCATAATTCAGGAAAATTAAGAATTGCAGATTTAAGAGCAGTTTTTATTTCATCAAAACACAAATGTTCCATTTGCAGATAATTAAAAGATTTACCAATATCAGTAATAAAGTGTGCATCGGAGTTTGTAATGTACTTATACGTATTAAACCATGGGAATTTCACTAAGAAATTATTACTTTTAGCAAACGGGCTAAGCTCCATTACGTGAAACTTGAGATTATCCGGCACAATACCAAGTTGTGAACTAATACTATATCTAGGGCGGTCAACATGAGCAGGAATAAAGATGCCGTTCAGCTGTGCTACAATGTCTGCCAATTCATTAATACTTAGATCCAACGAATTTATTAGTAGGTGCTCAATTTCGCCAATAATGTTTTCATTTTCATCAACAATAAACTGGTCGCCAAATTTATCAGGTGAGTTTGGGAAAAAAGTTTGTTTTGAATCCAAAAAGTTTTGAAAATCCTTAAGTGATTTCACATCGGGCATAAAGCAAATAGAGTGAACCTCTTCGCGGGAATTAACCTCCACTCCCATCATAACATATACACCATTTTTTTTACCGATTTTATGAGTTACTTCGGCATTTAAGCTTGAGTTATGGTCGGTAATTCCAATAATGTCAATATTTTTCTCGACAGCCTTCTTTACAATTTCTGAAGGGCTCATTGACAAGTCTCCACAAGGAGACAAAACAGTATGTATATGCAGGTCAGCTTTATAATTCACTGTTTATAAGGTTATATAGTTTAGCACAAAATTCATAACATGCTAAATTAGTAACCAACACTGCAACATTTTCTAACTTAGCATGCTCAAGCATATCTACATCAGGTTTACCATTATTTATTAGAACAACTGCGGGAATATCCTTAAGCGAAGCGATTGCTGCAACATTTTTATGTGTTTGCATAGTAATCCAGAGTTCATCAGCATCAGCATTTCCCATAACATCGCTTAAAAGATCCGATGCATAAGCATTTTTAATATCTGCATCTTCGTTAGCAGCATTAAGTACAATAAGATCAAGATTTTTAATTATTTCTGACAATTTCATAATATATAGCTTTACAAATAAATAATTATATGTGCATTTGTACCAAGTCCTTTCACACTTTCTATCTCAAAAACATCAGCATTTCTCTTAATATTTGGTAAACCCATTCCAGCACCAAATCCCATTTCTCTAACAGAATTAGAAGCAGTAGAATAGCCTTCATTCATAGCTAAATCGACATCTTCGATACCTGGACCATAATCTTTAATAAACATTTGAACCTGATCTTCTTCTATTAATACTCGGATTGTTCCATGATCGGCATGTGCAACAACATTTATTTCAGCTTCAAACAAAGCAACTACAATTCGTTTTATTTTTGCTGGGTCAATATTACGCTGTTTCAAAGCTCGTTTAATAGTACTAGACGCATTCCCCGCAACATTAAAATTTGATCCCTCTATTTCAAATACAAATTCCATAATTTACTAATAAAGAGGTTTAATACCATAAGAATACAATTCCCCACAAACTCTGTAAAGACTATGATCCGTCTCTAACAAACAAATATCGCATTCTGTTGCAATTCTGAGCATATTAGCATCACACTTTTTTCCTCTACAAATAATAATGAGATTTATTTCAGCCATCTCTGCTGTACGAATTGTTTGGACATTACATAAACCAGTTATAAGCATTGTCTTGTCATAAGTCAATCTCAAAACATCACTCATAAGATCTGATGCAAAAGCAAACTCAAAATCATCAGTACTTAATGTACATACGTCGCCACAAACCGCGCGTGCATCAATTAGTTTTATTATTTCATTCATCAACATAACATTCCATTTTTTTTTGCAAAGGTAATAAGTTTTTGTTATTCTATTAACATTGTTAATTACTTAACACCATGTTTGAAAACATCATTTTAGTTCTATTAAGAACTAACTAAACCTCAAAACCCCAACTATTGTTGTATCATGAAGTAAGTATTTTTACAATAATTGACGAAATCAACCATTTGGACAACTTCTTTTCGACTGACAGAGACCGACTCTTGAACCTTACTCGCACAGGCATCCTATTCTAAAACACTATTTTAGTATTTTCTCCAATTCAAAAAATGAGATACCAAACTCTGTTTTTAATTTATTTATTTGCTCTAAAATATTTTCTTTGTCAACTTTTTGGTTTGATTTTT
>CAYNKH010000037.1:0-21256 GCA_964397745.1 uncultured Bacteroidales bacterium
TTCTAGAATTTATTGTGCACAATAACACAAACCCATTGACAATATACGCTCGAGGTTCGGATCCAGAATTCTGTTTTGGCGAATTGCAACAAGGAAATTACGAACAAACATATTATGTTTCGGCTATTGCTGGAAATGAGATGTCAGGAGGTGGAGGTTTTGTAAATACATCAGACCCCTGTTTCTCAATATCACCTGGCGTACCAGTTGTATGGTATGAAAACCCAATAGCTCATATTAATACTACAGTAACATCAATTTGCGGATTAGAAATAACACTAGATGCTACAGCACCTACATCGGGTATGACAGGAACATGGTCATCAACCGGAGATTTTTTTGCAATCAATGGAACCACAATCAATGACAATACAATAAATGTTCTCTCAAATACTTATGGTAATCAAACCTTTACATTTACCATAACTAATGGTATTTGTTCAGGTTCGGATAATGTATCGATTAATTTTATTGAAATTCCAAATGCTTTTGCTGGCAATGATACTACAGTTTGTGGAAACACTGTCAGTTTACAAGCAACAACCAGTGTTACAGGCTCAACAGGACAATGGACTGGCAATGGCACATTTACAAATTCAACAAACCCAATTACAAGTGTTACGGCAAACGTCTTTGGCGAAGTAAGTTTTACTTGGCGCGAAACAGTTGGAACATGCTGGGACGAAGATATTGTAAAAATTACATTTATTCCAGAACCTAATCCAACAGTTACAACAATGTACGATACTGTTTGTGGTAATGTTGCGAATATAAGTGTTTCAAACTCAAATTATAATGGTTTATGGACTGCTTTTACAAACGGTAATCCATATGGAGTTACATATTTTCCAAATTACTCTAGTGCAAATACTCAAGTTACAATTGGAGGCTATCCTACAAACCAACACAGCAGAACAGTAGATTTTATTTGGACAGAAACTAATCAGGTAAATGCCGTTCAATGTACAGCAACCGCCACTCAACATATTACATTCTCACGAGAACCAATTGCCAGTGTAGGACCCGTAGATAATGCCGAAATTTGTGGTAACTGTAGGATATTGGCAGCAGATACATCGGGAAACAGCTGGGCAGAGGGCACTTGGATTAGCCCGGAAATCATGGCAAATTTTAACGACTCAATAAATTTCCCTAATGCAAGAGTATGCATAAATCCTTTAGGAAGTTTTGGAGACTCTGCTTATGTAACCGCACCTTTTATTTGGGCTATGGAAAACACTGGTTGCACCTCGTTAGATACCATGTGGTTAACATTCTATAAAAAACCTACTGCCAACGCAGGATTAGATAAAAAAACATGTGGTAAAGAATATGATTTAGAGGCAGTTTTTAGTTTGCCTGAAACAGAAAACTATACTCCATTTGGCACATGGTCTGTACAAGAAAGACCTATTGTAGGCTCATCAGCAGACATTAATCCTCAAACTGGAGACTCTACACATGTTAATGTTAGTCATTATGGCAGTTGGGTATTCCAATTCCGCGAAAACAACTCAAATTTATCATCATGCTACTCCACAGATACTGTCAGAATAAGATTTATTGAAATTCCAATTATAGATGCTGGTCCTGATAAAGATGTTTGTGGTACAAATACCCAAATGGAATGTATCCCAGGCGGACATTCTGGAACATGGATACCAAACGGAATTTCATATACTGACTACAGTAATCCAACAACAACAGTACAATCAGCAACTTACGGCAGCATAAATTTTGTGTGGTTAGAAAGCAACGATATTTGCAGTGCCAAAGACACTGTAGTAATAACATTTTGGAAACAACCCGATGCGGATATTTTAACTGACCTTGAGGATTCTACTACCTGCGGGTTAGAATTCTGTAATTTAAGAGCTGAAAATCCAGGAAGTGGAATAAGCGGCTACTGGTTTACACAAAACCCAGCTACGCAGTTTGATGACCCATTTGATGTATTTACTTGTGCAAACGTTCCAAACTATGGATACCACGATTTTTATTGGATAGAAGAAAGTGGACCAGCCTATGCTGCTGGATTCTGTAACGATACAGCAGGACCTCTAACAATCCGTTTTATCGAAATCCCAATTGCAAACGCTGGTATCGACACTCTATTTTGCGGATATAATGGATATTTACACGCATTACCTTCTAGTGGTACAGGCGTTTGGAGTACACCCTCGGCATCACTAATAAATATCGAAAATATAAATGACCCAAATTCGTACATCGAATCCCAAATACTCAATACAGGAAATCCATCAAACCCATTTTTTAATCTAATTTGGACCGAAGATGCAACTAATGGCTGTACTGATAGTGATACAGTAAAAGTTATATTCGCTAGAATTCCAAAATCCAATATAAATATTATCCCACCAAAATGCTTTGGCGAACCAGCAAGTATAGCTGCCGATGAAGATTCCTTACAACAATATACTTGGAACTTCTATACTGGTGCCATCGACAGCACATCCATTAATCCTTTAGGCGGAGAATATGAAAACTTCGTTTATTGGAATAGTTCAGACACTTTACATCGCATCAGTTTAATTGCTACAAACCACTGGAATTGTCAAAGTACAATTACTATAGACACAGTGTACGAACCAGCAATACCAGAATTTGATGTAACAATAGTATCAGATACGTGCATGCTTGGAAAAGGAGGATTAATATTTGAAGACACTCTCGGAACTAGTGCATTTTTCTGGATAGACACTGTTTATGGACCAAATCCAGGACCTATCACAACAGTTTACAATCTACCAACAGGAGAATACGATATCAGAACTTCTTATCAAACCTCGAATATGACTTACTACTCATACTACCTTACTACTTTCAATAGTGCAAATTGTATTGATACAATACCATATACAATAGAGCCAATTGGAATGATAGAAGCGATTATAGAAATTTCGACTGCTACCGATATGACTGAACTTGTAGCACCAGAAGCTCATGTAATTTTCCTAAATAATTCAATTTATGATAATGTTAGCAAGCGTTGCGTGTGGCATTTTGGAGACGGCGAAACTCTAAAAAACTGTGACCCACAAGTTGAGCATTACTATACAGAAGCAGGTTGCTTTGATCCATTCCTGATTGTTATGAACAGAGACCTAATGGAATGTAGAGACACTGCTTATCTCGAAGCTTGTATCCCAATTGATAATGAGAGTAAACTTGAAGTTCCAAATATTTTCTCACCTAATGCGGACGGATATAACGACTTTTTTCAAGTTAAAGCCCAAACACTACGAACATTTCACGGAATAATTGTAAACCGTTATGGACGTACCGTTTATGAATGGGAAAACTGGCAAGACTACGAAGCTGGCTGGGACGGAACACTAAGTGGTGGAACAAAAGCCAGCCCTGGCGTATATTATTACGTTATAAAGGCAGTAGGAATGGACGACCAAGAACACAATATGCAAGGACCATTACACTTAATGAGAGATTAATAGATGCTGTGATACTGTTCGCAGTTTACGGTTCAAGGGTTTGCACTGACGAACAATCGAGCAATCGTACAGACGAACAATTGAATAAAAAAACAGAAGATGGTGTCTGAGCGAAGCCGAAGACACAATCGAGCAATCGAGCAATCGAGTGCACTAATTTCATTCACCAATCGTATAAAAATAAAGTCAGAAAATTCTGGCTTTATTTTTATACTGAAACAACGCTTTATATAGAATTTTTGTCTTATATTTGTTGAATATGTATTTTTAATTCATTTTAATAGCGTTATATCAAAAACTTATGAAAAACCTTATAAAACTTAGCGGAATAATATTATGCTTAATGTTTATTTTTAATAATGCATTTGCTCAAAATAATAATACAAACTCAGTTAAAGACAGATATATTATAATCAATAATATTGACGAGTTTTTTGTATTTACAAATGATGAGTACTCTGAACTTGCAAGTTTTGAGTTGTTTAATATTTACGAAAACGAAAGTTCAAAACCACTATTTGTTAGTGTTAATGAATTACCAAATGTTATTAAATTTAATATCAAATCGCATAGTATAAAATTTGAGAACCAACGCACTTGTTATTTACGCCTAAAAAAGACGAATTATCTCATCACATTTAAACAAGTTCTTAAAAAGATGCAAGTCGCATATATTAAAACAAATGATAATTTTATAGAATTAGAAACATATTTTGCTCAATTATATTAAAATCACAACTTATTATGAAAAGTTATAAAAATATCCTATTGATAATAGCTGGATTAATATTAAGCCATTTTCTAAACGCACAAATAAGTGCACCTAGCTCCTCAACCTCATTTAGTACAAATTATACTGCTGGTTACAGTGGTGAAAATGATGTTGTCTATGTTTTTTGTGCTAACCAATCACAAAACGACATAGGAGAACTCACTGTTAGTGCTTCTGGTTGCACTGTAATATGGTACGAATATGACGGATTAAGTTATTCAGAAATTGGACAAACAAGTGCAACAGCAACAGGACTCACATCAGGCTTATACATGGCTCAAGTGAATTGTGGAGGCATTATTTCATGCTATAGAGCATGGGTTTGGGTAAATCAGACTTATGTTGATATAGCCCCTATAGACCCAGGATGTGAAACCTTTACTTTAACAGCCGAAGCTTCAGTTTTAGACAATGAGTTTTTAATAAATGACCCTCCAGGACTAAATTTTGAGATTGACGAAAACACTTTTATAAAAGTATGCTTTTGGGCTAGCCATACCTACGTTTCCGATCTTGGTTTTTATCTAAAAGCCCCTGGACAACAATTATCTGAGCCTGACTCTCCAGGCGTTATTGCCTTGCTACCAGCTGCATCTGATTGGGGAGTAAGTGGTGCGTACCAAAGCAACCTAACTATTCCATGGACTGTTACAGGCTGTGCGACTGAAGACGAAAATACCGACTGCAATAGCGGAAACAATCTCGAAGAATTTTGTTTCTCTACAAACGCATATCCTGGAGGACCAGAATTTACTCCTGGAAATCCCGCCGATGTTCCATGTGTTTGCGACATGACGGTACCATTAACAGGAATATATGCTCCCGCCGAAGCTTGGGATAACATTTACGGATATAATGCGGGTGATGCTGGATGGTCTGTGCAAATATATGATTGCCAACTTATTGACTTTGGTTCGCTTACAATGGCAAGCCTTGTTTTTAGAAAAGAAACCGAATGCGGTATCACAACATTTGTATATGACTCTGGAGAAATTTACTCAACAATAAATGACAACTCTTGTAATGCCGCTTCTGCTTCGGTTTATATTGTTCCACCTGAAGAACCGGCTGGAGAATATACAGTAACTTCATCAATAACTGATTATAGTTGGTCGTGTACAGGCTCAGGTTTTAGCGGCAACCAGCTTAGCCACCAAATAGTTGCTGGCACCTCCGATTTCCCACAACAGTCCAGTGATTTTATTTTAACTGTAACAGAAACCATAGATGTAGCAGGAAGTCCACAATGCCAAGTAAATGATGTTGAAACATTTTTAACTCTGCCTTCAGATGCAACAATTACTCCCGTAGGAAATATTTGCACCAACTCCACTCCTTTCCAACTACAAGCAATTGACGGAGGTGGAATATGGTCAACAAATGCCCCTGCTGGCTCAATCGTAAATAATATTTTTTACCCACAAGTTGCAGGTGGAGGAACTTGGACAATTGATTATGAAATAGGTGGACCATGTCCCGACCAAGATCAAATACAAATAATAGTGTATGAAAGCATAAGTGTCCAAAACCTATCCGATGATATATGTAATGGAACAAATACATTTTACACTGTATCATTTGATGTTGTAAATGAACAAGGAAATCCCACTGCATTTAATGTAGATTATGGAAGTGGTCAGTTACAACTAACAGGAAGCTTTAGCCACGATTTTCCAACTCAAACAGCTTATAGTATTACAGTAACTGACAATCATGGATGTAACGAATATATTTTAACAGGATACCGTAACTGCGGCTGTACTACTTACGCTGGAACTTTAAGTACATCAACACCAATACATCTATGTGTTGGAGAATGTATCGACAGTGATATTTTATCACACAATGGCAATCACGCTCTTGACGGGAACGACATGCTTGAGTTTGCCATTCATGATGGAAACTATCCTGCAACTATTTATGCAAGAAAAAGCACTCCAGATTTTTGCTTTTCTGATATTCCTGGAGGCAATCCCGAACAATTTTATTACATCTCAGCAATAGCAGGAAATATTGTAGGAGGACATGTTGATCAATCCGAACTTTGTTACTCTCAAAGTGTAGGAACCCCTGTTGTTTGGCATGCAAACCCCATTGCTTATATCGAAGACGCATCACTAGAGGTTTGTGGACTAAGTGCCAATCTAATAGCAAATGAACCAGAAGCAGGACAAATAGGTACATGGACAGCAAACAGTGCTTTTACAATAACCATTGGCAACACAAACACGCACGAGATGTCCGTTATAAAATCCCTTCCTTATGGGGATGTCATATTTACATGGACAGTGGCAAATAATCAATGTACTAGTTCTGATAACATAACTGTGAGTTTTACAGAAAACCCATCGGCCTATGCAGGCGAAGATATTACAATTTGTGGTAACGAAGCCGAACTCGAAGCAGTATTCAGTCTATCAAGCTCAACAGGAATGTGGAGTGGGAACGGGTCCTTTACAGCACAGACGAGTGCAGAAACAACCGTAACAGGCACTGGAACTCAAATATATACATGGCGAGAGACCAACGGAATTTGCTGGGACGAGGATAATGTAAAAGTTGTTTTTGTTCAGCAACCACAACCTACTGTTTCACCAAATGTTGATACGGTTTGTGGCATTGAATATAACTTAAATGTTTATAATGTAACTGGTGCTGGATATTGGACTGCCTATCACGAAGGAGTTCCTTACACCCCTGCACCATTCTACCAAGGAGGAAACAATATCCCAAACCCGGTAGTTTATGTCAGCTATGGAGTAGAACTATATAAGGAAATTGATTTCGTTTGGACAGAGACCATTCAACAAAACTCAATTGAATGTACAAATACAGCAACCAAAAGGGTTGTGTTCTCTAGGCAACCTGTTGCAAGCGTTGGAGCAATTGACGAAGCCGAAATTTGTGGCATGTGCTTTACTTTCGCTGCAGACACAGTCGGATCTGGCTGGGCAACAGGATCGTGGATAGCAAAAGGAGTTAGTGGAGAATGGACTGACGACATACACACAATCCCTAATTCAACTTTCTGCATAAATCCATTAGGAAACTTTGGAGACAGTGCCAGTGTCAATGCACAATTCCTTTGGATAATGAAAAACCATGGTTGTACATCTATCGACACAATGAACGTTAGTTTCTTTAAAAGACCCACTGCCAATGCGGGACTAAGTGATGTAGTTTGCGGTAAAATATATGAATTAGGAGCAGTATATGATATTACCGAGAATAGTACATATTCCCCTTCAGGTACTTGGTCAGTCGAAGACAAACCTACTCCTGCTGCTTCGGCAAATATTGTAACGCTATCAACTGATACGACTTTAGTCAGCGTCTCGCATAATGGAGTTTGGACATTCCGTTTTAGAGAAAACAACTCTTTAATGCCTAGCTGCTATTCAACAGATACAGTCAAAATTGAATTTGTCGAAATCCCTGTTATATCGGCAGGCGAAGATCAAGATGCTTGTGGGACTTGCACAACCCTCGAAGGAACATCTGGCGGTTTTGAAGGTTCATGGCTTGCAAATGGCTCAGCTTATGATGATTATGAAGATCCTAACACTCATGTTTGCCAAAGTGGATACGGACCAATTGAATATATTTGGTTAGAATCAAATCAAGCCATAACAGACCCCACATTCTCATGTTCATCAAAAGACACAGTAACTGTTACTTACTGGCGTATTCCTACTGCGAATATTCTTACCGATACAGCCGACTCAACAACCTGCGGATTACGTTTTAACAGACTTAGAGCCGAAAACCCAGGAAGCGGAATATCAGGTTCTTGGTACACAAACAATCCAGCTACTGACTTTGGAGACGAATTTTCTGTTAATACTTGGGCAATTGTACCAAGCTATGGCTACCACAATTTCTACTGGGTAGAAGAAACTGGCCCCACATACAGCCCAGGATTCTGCACAGACACAGCTGGTCCTTTAAGAATCCATTTTATCGAAATACCAAATGCGAACGCTGGACATGATACACTATTCTGTGGTTATACAGGAAATCTTGATGCCATACCAAGTGTAGGAACAGGATTATGGAGTACTCCTTCGGTATCAAATATTAGTTTTGCAAACGAAAATGACCCAAATACACTAATTACATCTACTATTATCAATACAGGGAATCCATCAAATCCATATTTTAACCTGATATGGTCAGAAGATAACACAAACGGATGTACTGACGATGATACTATAAAAGTAATATTCGCTAGAATTCCAAAATCCAATATAAATATTATTCCACCAAAATGTTTTGGCGAACCAGCAAGTATCGCTGCTGATGAAGATTCTTTACAACAATATACATGGAACTTCTATACTGGTGTCATAGACAGCACATCTATTAATCCTTTAGGTGGTCAATATGAGAACTTCGTTTATTGGAATAGCTCAGACACTTTACATCGCATCAGTTTAATTGCTACAAATCACTGGAATTGTCAAAGTACTATTACTATCGACACAGTTTACGAACCAGCAATACCAGAATTTGATGTAACAATTATATCAGATACTTGTATGCTTGGCAAAGGAGGATTTATATTTGAAGATACTCTCGGGACTAGCTCATTTTTCTGGCTAGATACTCTATATGGACCAAATCCTGGACCGATTACAACAGTTTACAATATTCCAACAGGAGAATACGACATCAGAACTTCTTATCAAACCTCGAATATGACTTACTACTCATACTACTTAACAACTTTCAATAGTGCAAATTGTATTGATACAATACCATACACAATAGAACCTATTGGAATGATAGAAGCGATTATAGAAATTTCGACTGCTACCGATATGACTGAACTTGTAGCACCAGAAGCTCATGTAATTTTCCTAAATAATTCAATTTATGATAATGTTAGCAAGCGTTGCGTGTGGCATTTTGGAGACGGCGAAACTCTAAAAAACTGTGACCCACAAGTTGAGCATTACTATACAGAAGCAGGTTGCTTTGATCCATTCCTGATTGTTATGAACAGAGACCTAATGGAATGTAGAGACACTGCTTATCTCGAAGCTTGTATCCCAATTGATAATGAGAGTAAACTTGAAGTTCCAAATATTTTCTCACCTAATGCGGACGGATATAACGACTTTTTTCAAGTTAAAGCCCAAACACTACGAACATTTCACGGAATAATTGTAAACCGTTATGGACGTACCGTTTATGAATGGGAAAACTGGCAAGACTACGAAGCTGGCTGGGACGGAACACTAAGTGGTGGAACAAAGGCTGCTTCTGGGGTATATTACTATATTATAAAAGCAGTAGGAATGGACGACCAAGAACACAATGTGCAAGGACCATTACATTTAATGAGGGATTAAAAAAATAGTTTTTTGTTTTTTTTGATACAACTAAACTATATTATTAATTGTCTTTATTTATATTAAGACTGTTAAAAAATTAGAATTTATTAAAAACAAAATCTATGATAGTCAAACACGTAAAACTTGGCATAATACTTAGTATTTTTCTATCCTTAGTAATTTATGCGACTTCACAAACCATCAGCGACAATAACATTGACGGAAGGTACATCATAGTCGATGATTTTTCCAAACTATTTAATGAAGAAGAAACCCAAATGAGCAATAAGTCATTAATTATTCATAATATTTATGAAGATGAAAGCTCAAAACCTTTACATATCGCAGTTAACGAAATTAACAATGTTATAAAATTTTCAATCAAATCAAATTCAGAAAACTTTGAGAACCAAAGGAAATGCAGCATAATATTAAAAAAAGAGGCATATAAAGAAACATTCATAACCGCATTACATAGTATGAAAGTTAAGTACGTAATCCTTATGGGAGAGAGACTCTCTGTAAATGAGTTTTACACAAAAATTAAATAACCACTATGAAAAACTTAAAATATTTAATTATTCTCACAAGTATTTTTTCTATTACAAGCTTGTTTGCACAGATAAGTGCACCAGGCTCAAGCACATCATTTGAAACAACTTATTCGGCAGGTTTTATTAGCGATGGTGGAACTAATGACAATGTGTTTATATTTTGCGGCTCACAAAGTGAAACCAATATTGGTCAACTAAGCATAAACGCTCCTGGCTGTGATGTTGTATGGTATATTTACGATGGAATTAGTCTTGTTGAATTAGGACAAACAGGACAAGTAGCTTCAAATCTTGAATCAGGTTTTTATATGGCACGACAAAATTGTGGTGGGGATATTGAATGTCACCGTGCTTGGGTTTGGGTTAATAGAAGTTTTGTAGATATTGATGCCATTCCAGAAGGATGCCAAACCTTTGATTTGCAAGGACATACAGACGCCTTAGATACTTCTTTTGAAATAAACGATCCTCCTGGAGCTGATTTTATAGTAGATGAGAACACATATATTAAGGTATGTTTTTGGGCAAATCACACTTATGTTTCTGATATCGGTTTTTATCTAAAATCACCAGGAAATCAAGCTGCTAACCCAGGTGAGACTGGCGTTGTACAACTATGTCCTGCAGCATCTGATTGGGGACCCAATGCAGCACAAGGAAGCTGGACAGGAATACCATGGTCAGCTTTAGGCTGCAGCGATCCAACTGACGAAAATTCCGTTTGTAATTCAGGCAACAATGTAAACGAATTTTGCTTCCAAACACACGGTTCTCCTGGTGGAGGAGCATTAGTTGCTGGCTCTCCAACTCATACACCTTGTGTTTGTGATTTACCAACCCCTTTAACTGGAAATTACGCATCTGTTGGCCCATGGACACCAATTTATGGGTCAAGTGCTGCTACTCCAGGCTGGGCAGTTCAAATTTATGACTGCAAAGGAGCAGATATTGGCTCACTAACAAGAGCAAAAATTACTTTTATAGGTGAAACTGAATGCGGTGAAGCTACTTTTGAATACGATTCTGGCACAATAAATTCACCAATAAACGACACCTCCTGCGATGCAGCAAGTGCCTCTCTTTATATTGTTCCACCAGGCGACCCACAAGGATCATATACAATAAACTCATCAATAACTAGTACTGAGTGGTCGTCCATTCCTGCAGGTTATACCAGCTCTAATTTATCAAATCAAATAGTTTCGGGTACTCCAAATTTTCCTGATGAAACAACCGAATATATTTTAACAATTACTGAAACTATAGATATTGAAGGTAATCCATCATGTCAAAACACAAGTTCAGAAACTTTTGTTACGCTACCTGCAGATGCAACAATAACACCCGTCAATCCAATGTGTGTAAACTCGCCACCTGTTCAACTTACAACAGTAAACGGTGGTGGTACATGGACAACTAACGCACCAACAGGCTCAATCGCAAACGGATACTTTTATCCCGAAGTTTCAGGTCCAGGAACCTATACTGCCACATACACTATTACTGGTCCATGCGAAGACACTGACCAAATTAATATAACTGTTTATAATAATATCGAAGTCATAAATTTCTCTGACGAAGTATGCTCAGGAGACAATAATGAATATTACGTTACTTTTAATGTTGTGGACACAGACAATAACCCAGCTGCTTTTTATGTGGATCTTGGTACTGGAACAACATTATACAATGGCTCGTATGCAGGTACTTTTACCACAAATACCATTTACAATATTACTGTTACCGATCAAAATGGCTGCAACGAGTTTCATTTTAATGGGTTAACAAACTGTGGGTGCACTACAAACGCAGGCAGTATGACAAACCTTATTCCTGTTAATCTTTGCCAAGATGAATGCTCAAATACTGTTACTCACAATGGATTACAGGTTTTAGATACAGATGATATTTTTGAGTTTGCAATACATAATGGAGAGTACCCAGCACTTATTTATGCCACAAACGACACACCAGAATTCTGTTTTACCGATTTCTCACAAGCACAGTTTGGAGTAACCTACTACATCTCTGCAATTTGTGGAGATAAGCTTAATGGTCATGTTTCCCAATCTGACCCCTGTTATTCCCAAAGTATGGGAACACCAGTAATCTGGTACGAAAATCCTATCGCCCATATTGCTGAAACCGAAGTAGATACTTGTGGACTTAGCATAAGACTTGTAGCAACACCACCAGCCTCTGGAATGACCGGCAGTTGGAGTGCTAATGGATTTTTTACACCCACTGGAGGAAGTACAATTAACAGCCCAACAATGAATGTGCTAGCAGGAGATTATGGAGACATGATTTTTACTTGGACAATTTATAATGGAATTTGCAGTGACTCAGATAACATCACAGCTCATTTCTACCAAACACCTACAGCCTATGCAGGCGAAAATTTTTCAATCTGTGGAAATGAAGCTAATTTAGAAGCTATATTTAGTTCTTCATCTTCTACTGGTCAATGGTCTGGAGCAGGTACCTTTAATGAAATATCTAGTCCAAATACTTCGGTAACATCAAACTTTGGCACACAAATATTTACTTGGCGTGAAACTCAAGGCAGTTGCTGGGACGAAGACCATGTTGCTATAACATTTATACGTGAACCTTTTCCAACAACGATTTCCAATTTCGATACAGTTTGTGCAAACACATATCAACTACACGCATACAATACTAATTTCCCTGGGTATTGGACAGCCTACACAGGAGAGCCCCTTGAACCAATGGCAGCAAATTATTCGCCAAATAATACAAATCCTAATGCAATAGTAACAATCAATAACTATACTGGACTATATAAAGATGTCGTTTTTGTATGGACAGAAACAAATCAAATTAATAGTGTTGAATGCACAAACCTAGCACAAATAACAGTAACATTCGCTAAAACACCAGTAGCAAGTGTTGGACCCGTAAACGAGTCTGAAGTATGTGGAACTTGTGTTCAATTAGCTGCTGACACAACAGGCTCAGGATGGGCTACTGGACACTGGATAGGAAAAGATATTTTTTGTGAATTTGATAATGCATATCTCCCAAACGCTGTTGTATGCATTGATTCATTAGGGAGTTTTGGAGATACCGCTTATGTTAGAACACCATTTATTTGGGCAATAAAAAACTATGGCTGTACATCTATGGATACAATGTGGGTAACATTCTACGATAGACCAACTGCAAACGCAGGTCTCGACAATACAGTTTGTGGTAAAGTACACGAGCTTGGTGCAGTATATGATATAAGCGAAACCACCAATTATAGCCCTTCGGGTTGGTGGTCAGTTTATGAAAAACCATTACCAGTAGCTCAAGCAAATATTCAGCCACAAGACAATGACACAGCCACGTGTACGGTATCGCATAACGGAGTTTATCAATTTGTTTTCCGCGAAAATAACTCTAATCTTACAATGTGTTATGATACAGACACCGTACAAATAGAATTTGTCGAAATACCAATTATATCGGCAGGCGAAGATCAAGACGTTTGTGGAACTTGCACAAGCCTCGAAGGAACATCTGGCGGTTTTGAAGGTTCATGGCTTGCAAATGGCTCAGCTTATGATGATTATGAAGACCCACACACTCATGTTTGTCAAAGCGGATATGGACCAATTGAATATGTATGGTTAGAATCTAATCAAGCCACAACAGACCCTACCTTCTCTTGCTCATCAAAAGATACTGCAACAGTAACTTACTGGCGTATTCCTACTGCGAATATTCTAACAGATACAGCCGACTCTACAGCCTGCGGATTACAATTTAACAGACTAAGAGCAGAAAATCCAGGAACAGGAATATCAGGCTCTTGGTACACAAATAATCCAGCTACTGACTTTGGAGACGAATTTTCTGTAAACACTTGGGCAAGAGTGCCAAGCTATGGCTACCACAATTTCTATTGGGTAGAAGAAAACGGCCCCTCCTACAGCCCTGGATTCTGCACAGACACAGCTGGACCATTAAGAATTCATTTTATCGAAATCCCAAATGCGAACGCTGGACATGATACACTATTCTGCGGTTATACTGGAAACCTTGATGCAATCCCAAGTGTAGGTACAGGATTATGGAGTACGCCTTCGGCAGAAAACATTACTTTTGATGACGAAAATGATCCATACACAGGAATCACATCTACTATAATCAATACAGGAAATCCATCAAACCCATATTTTAACTTAATATGGTCAGAAGATAATACAAACGGGTGTACTGATGATGATACCATAAAAGTGATATTCGCTAGAATTCCAGAATCCAATATAAATATTATTCCACCAAAATGTTTTGGCGAACCTGTAAGTATCGCTGCTGATGAAGATTCTTTACAACAATATACATGGAACTTTTATAGCGGTGTCATAGACAGTACATCTATTAATCCTTCAGGTGGAGAGTATGAAAACTTCGTTTATTGGAATAACTCAGACACTTTACATCGCATCAGTTTAATTGCTACAAATCACTGGAATTGTCAAAGTACTATTACTATCGACACAGTTTACGAACCAGCAATACCAGAATTTGATGTAACAATTATATCAGATACTTGTATGCTTGGCAAAGGAGGATTTATATTTGAAGATACTCTCGGGACTAGCTCATTTTTCTGGCTAGATACTCTATATGGACCAAATCCTGGACCGATTACAACAGTTTACAATATTCCAACAGGAGAATACGACATCAGAACTTCTTATCAAACCTCGAATATGACTTACTACTCATACTACTTAACAACTTTCAATAGTGCAAATTGTATTGATACAATACCATACACAATAGAACCTATTGGAATGATAGAAGCGATTATAGAAATTTCGACTGCTACCGATATGACTGAACTTGTAGCACCAGAAGCTCATGTAATTTTCCTAAATAATTCAATTTATGATAATGTTAGCAAGCGTTGCGTGTGGCATTTTGGAGACGGCGAAACTCTAAAAAACTGTGACCCACAAGTTGAGCATTACTATACAGAAGCAGGTTGCTTTGATCCATTCCTGATTGTTATGAACAGAGACCTAATGGAATGTAGAGACACTGCTTATCTCGAAGCTTGTATCCCAATTGATAATGAGAGTAAACTTGAAGTTCCAAATATTTTCTCACCTAATGCGGACGGATATAACGACTTTTTTCAAGTTAAAGCCCAAACACTACGAACATTTCACGGAATAATTGTAAACCGTTATGGACGTACCGTTTATGAATGGGAAAACTGGCAAGACTACGAAGCTGGCTGGGACGGAACACTAAGTGGTGGAACAAAAGCCTCGGCTGGTGTATATTACTATATAATAAAAGCAGTTGGAATGGATGACCAAGAACACGATGTACAAGGGCCATTACATTTAATGAGAGATTAAAAAATTCTACCATAAAAATCCCGCAAAAGCGGGATTTTTTCATCTGCAATTCAATTTGATATCAAAACATCAATATAACATTAACACGAAAACCAAAAAATTCAAATCTTTGATAATTCAACAGACTCAGTTCGACAAGTTTGGTTGTTTTGTGTATCAGCCTCATCAAAAAACATTGACGTAACTATAGCTATGTCAAAAAATTTCGTCTTGCACAAATAAGTGTTTTTCAATACAAAATCAACACAGTTATCGAACATTCTGAACAAACATAATTTTATTTATTAAAACTTTTCCTATCTCAGGCAATGTTTTGTAGTTTTAAAATGTCTTGATAATAAGAAATATTGTTATTATATTTACATTACTAAAAAACCATAAAAGATGAGAAAAGCAACATTAAGTTTACTTCTATTCGTTTTGATGATGAATGTTAGTATTGGCCAAAGTCTAAATGTTTCTGCAATTTCAACAGAGAACACTATTTGCGAAGGTATAGGATGCGAATATAATGGGCCATCCATATTAATAAATGAAGTAATGATGTCGCCTGCACAATTTGATGGTTCTCTATACGGATATACACCAAGTCACAATCCCAATACAGATTGCCAAGGCGAATGGATAGAGTTATACAATCCAAATTTATGCGAATCGATAGACATATCGTGTTATTATTTAGGAAATTCTGCAAACGATGGTGGTTTATATCCAGGAGGCTTTGTACTCCCCGAAGGCACAATTGTGCCTCCTAGAGGATTTGTAATAGTAAGAGGGATGAAAGCCCCAGCGGTACCCTCAAATCTTTTAATCGCAAATGGTGGAAATACTATCGAAATAATTGTACAAGATATAAATAGAATCTGTTTTGGAAGCGGCTACCGTCTTTGGTTTCCGAATGCAGGTGGCTGGTTTGCATTTTACGACAACAATGGTGTTCCCCAAGATGCAATTTCGTGGGCAAATAACACTACTGGTGGAACTGCGGCATGCGTTCCCACGCCTGGAGGATCATGCAATTTTTCTGGCACTCTTGTTGGATATAACTCAATTGCCACTAATCGAAAAACCTATATCAGCTCAACATCTCCTGCATCAAATCAAACATATAGACGACTTCCAGACGGTGGAGCATGGCAAATAAACAGCCCCACCTCATCCACCTATGGAACCTGCAATACCACTTGTACAGAAGAGCCAATAATTACTTGCAACGGTACTGCAACAGCAAACGTTTCGGGAGGAACTCCGCCATACACATTTTTATGGGATGATGCTCAAGTACAAACAAGCCAAACCGCAATAGGCCTCTGCGAAGGTTTGTATTGCGTAACCGTAACAGACAATGCAAGCAATACCTCAACAACATGCGTTGAAATTATCAACCGAACTTTAACAATTAGTGCCTCATCTTCTCCCGCAAATATTTGTGCTGGAAACACTCTTAATCTATCTTCAAATAGTAGTCAAGGTCAATCACCCTATAATTTTTCATGGACAGGACCAACTAGCTTTTCAAGTACTGTTGAAAATCCCACAGTAAGTAATAGTAACATTCAAAACAGTGGTAATTATTCACTTACAGTAACAGACGCAAATGGTTGTACTGGAACTGCTGCTACTAATGTTATCATACACCCAAATCCCACGCCTATTGCCCAAAACACAAGTCCTGCATGTGTAGGCGAAAACGTAGAAATATCTGTACAATCCTTTTCAAATTATCAATGGCAAGGACCAGCAAGTTTTTCTAGTACAAACCAAAACCCTCAAATAACTACAATTACCGACAACTCAGCAGGAGTATATCATGTAACAGTAACAAATGAACACGGGTGTACTGCAAATGCAGAAACTGTAATTGAGATTTTACCATCTCCATATTTAACAATATCAGCAGAAACAACATATTGCCAAGGCGATAATATATCTCTTAACTGCTCCCCTGGAGGCTTACAATCGTATCAATGGAGCGGCCCCCTATCCTACTCATCTAATAATCAAAACATTACACTCCAAAACTCACATCCTAACCAAACAGGCACATATACTGTAAGTGCAGTTAGCACCAATGGTTGCACAGGTACAACAAATATAAATATTAATATATTGCCACAAGTTGATGCAACAATTAATCCAGTACCCGCGCTATGCTACAATGATCAAAGCCATACTCTAACAGCTATTACAAATGGCGGTATATGGTCGGGAACTGGGGTTACAGGAAACTCATTTAATCCAACCAGTGCAGACGTAGGCGAGCACGAAATCTCATACTCCGTTTCTAATGAGGCTTGTAATGATACTGATCAAATTAATATAGAAGTATTTGAAAACATCTCAATAATAAATTTTACAGACAATGCTTGTGACGACACATACACAGAATATTATGTTAGTTTTGATGTTGTTAATCATCTTGGTAATCCAACAATATTCCTCATGGATACAGGAACAGGTTTTGAACAACACACAGGACCAATATCTTTAACATATCCTAGCCAAACGCCCTATAGTATTATCATAACCGATGCCGCAAACAATTGCGACGAATACATACTTGAGGGAGTAAGAAATTGCGGTTGCTACACATCGGCAGGAAATATGAGCAGTTTGCAACCAATATCACTATGCTACGGAGAATGCTCAGATATGGTTACCCATAGTGGCAATGAGGCTTTAGACGCTAACGATACATTTGGATTTATCCTTCACGATGGTACTTCACCAATTAATGTCTTATCAACATCCTTAACTCCAAACTTTTGCTTTCACTTAATACCCTCTCTGTCTTTTGGCACTACTTACTTTATCTCTGCCGTTGCAGGAAATGAGATATCTCCAGGCATACCCGATTATAGCGACCCTTGTTTTTCAATATCACAAGGCACACCAGTTATTTGGTACGAAAATCCTATTGCAAACATAAGTACTGACAATTTCACTACTTGTGGTCTGGAAGCAACTTTTGCGGCAACTCCTCCAACTTCAGGAATGACAGGATATTGGAATGCAAGCACAACATTTTGGACAACAAACACAACAACTTACAACTCTTCCGAAATAAGCGTTTTAGTTGACGATTATGGAACTCACTCTTTTTATTGGAACATTAATAATGTGGGATGTACAGGGACTGATGAAATAATTATTGAGTTTGTTGAAGAACCTAATGCCTTTGCTGGCAATAACTTCTCCATTTGTGGGTTAAGTGCCGATATGGCTGCTGTTATGTCGCATCCCTCATCAATAGGTTTATGGTCAGGACCAGGAATATTTTCAAGCCAAAGCGCGCCTGAATCAAATGTTATTTCGAATTCTGGTTATGGCTCACAAACCTTTACATGGCGCGAAACAACTGGTGATTGCTGGGACGAAGACCAGATAACAATCCATTTTATTCCCACCCCTAACCCTATAATTTACCCAACCATAGATACTGTTTGCGGAAACACATATAACCTTTCGGTAAGCAATGTCCATAGTGCTGGCATTTGGTCAGCCAATTCAAATGGAATTCCTTTACAGCCCGCCCCAAACTACATACAAGGTTCAACCAATCCTAATACGCAGGTAATTATTCCCAATTATCCAAACGGCCACCTTGATGTGGAATTTATTTGGACAGAGACCTCAATGTATGCAGGCGTACAATGTCAAGCAACCGCATCAACACACATAACATTTGCTCGCATACCAATCGCAAGTGTTGGAGCAATTGATGAAATTGAAGTTTGTGGTAATTCCACTCAATTAAATGCAGATATTACAGGATCAGATTTTGGAAATTACTCGTGGATTTCAAATCAAATACTTGCAGAGTTTGACGATGCACATTTGCCAAATGCAACGATCAGCCTAATTTCGCAAGGTAGCTTTGGAGACAGTGCACATGTTAGAGTTCCAATTGTTTGGGCTATTCAAAATTACGGATGCTCCTCAATAGACACAATGTGGATAACATTCTATAACAAGCCAAGTACAAATGCAGGTCTAGACCGTGCAGTCTGTGATAAAGAGTATATGCTTAACGCAGTTTATGATATTACAGAAACTTCCAGTTACACGCCCTCGGGTTGGTGGTCAGTTTATGAAAAACCACTACCAGCAGCTCAAGTAAATATTCAACCACAAGGAAATGACACAGCAATATGTACAGTATCGCATAACGGAGTTTATCAATTTATTTTTCGCGAAAATAACTCAAATCTTGCAATGTGTTATGATACAGACACCGTACAAATAGAATTTGTCGAAACACCAATAATTTCGGCAGGAGAAGACAAAGACGTTTGTGGAAATTGTACAAATCTCGAAGCCACATCAGGAGGATTTCAAGGAACTTGGATTGACAATGGATCGTTCTTTGATGACTACACAGATCCCCAAACCAATGCTTGCCGCAACGATTACGGAGCTATTACCTTTGCATGGATGGAGTCAAACACTGCAACAACTCAAAATCACACTTGCACTTCGCAAGACGAAGTTGAGATAACATTTTGGAAAGTACCTCAGGCAAGTATTTTAACAGACGAAGACGACAATTATGCTTGTGGCTATACTTTTTCAAACCTAAGAGCCGAAAACCCTGGCTCAGATATCACAGGATATTGGTACACAGTTAGTTCTGAAACAGTTTTTGGTGATGAATTTAACTTCTTTACTTGGGCAAGAGTCTCATCGTACGGCTATCACGACTTTTACTGGGTAGAACAAACCGGTCCCTCTTATAACCAAGGTTTTTGCAACGATACCGCAGGTCCGCTAACAATTCACTTTCTTGAGATACCTGTGGCTAACGCTGGAGTCGATACACTATTCTGTGGTAAAACAGGACGACTAAATGCTATACCAAGCGTTGGAACAGGAGTTTGGTCAACCCCCTCAGAAGAAAACATAATCATTGATGTGAATAACGACCCACACACATTAGTTACATCAGAAATATACAATACCGATAACTCAACAATAGACTCTTTTGAGTTTTCGTGGATTGAAAACAATTTCGGATTATGTACTGATATAGATACAGTTAATGTGGTTTTTGCCCGTATTCCAAAATCAGACATCAATATTATTCCACCAAAATGTTTTGGCGAACCAGCAAGTATCGCTGCTGATGAAGATTCTTTACAACAATATACATGGAACTTCTATACTGGTGTCATAGACAGCACATCTATTAATCCTTTAGGTGGTCAATATGAGAACTTCGTTTATTGGAATAGCTCAGACACTTTACATCGCATCAGTTTAATTGCTACAAATCACTGGAATTGTCAAAGTACTATTACTATCGACACAGTTTACGAACCAGCAATACCAGAATTTGATGTAACAATTATATCAGATACTTGTATGCTTGGCAAAGGAGGATTTATATTTGAAGATACTCTCGGGACTAGCTCATTTTTCTGGCTTGATACTGTTTATGGACCAAATCCTGGACCGATTACAACAGTTTACAATCTCCCAACAGGAGAATACGATATCAGAACTTCATACCAAACTCCAAATATGACTTACTACTCATACTACTTAACTACTTTCAATAGTGCAAATTGTATTGATACAATACCATATACAATAGAACCAATTGGAATGATAGAAGCGATTATAGAAATTTCGACTGCTACAGATATGAATGAACTTGTAGCTCCAGAGGCTCATGTAATTTTCCTGAATAATTCAATTTATGATAATGTTAGCAAGCGTTGCGTATGGCATTTTGGAGACG
>CAYNKH010000038.1:0-21092 GCA_964397745.1 uncultured Bacteroidales bacterium
GGTGGGAGCATGGTGGAAATATGGATGCAACATTACATCATGTAAGTGATAGAGAGTTTTATCTTGTAAACTCCACCGAAGATTTTACAGATGTTACTCTTTATTGGAATGATAATAATCATGCAGAAGGTGATATTTGTGTACATAGTTTTTGTAATGGAACTACTAGTAATTTTTCTCCAGTAGATTTATGTGTAGTATACTGGAATGGAACAATGTGGGTCGATGCAGGAGCGGATGGCTCAAGCAGTCTTGCACATGATGTGGGACATATTACAAGTTCAACAACACTGCCTGTAGGGGCTATGGGTCAAACTTATATTACTTACGGCTCAAAAAACAATGAAAATCCTCTCCCAATTGAGTTAATTAGCATAAATGCAGATTGTTTTGAAAACACAATTAAAATAGACTGGGTAACTGGCAGCGAAACTAATAATGCTGGTTTTGTAATTGAACGCTCCGAGGATGCTAAAAGATTTAAGCAAATTGCGTTCGTGAAAGGAGCAGGAAATAGTAATACCATACTTTCTTATAATTTTAGAGATGATGGTTTCATCAAAAATGAAACAAATTATTATAGGATTAAACAAGTTGATTTTAATAATGATTATTCATACAGCCCCATAGTGTCAGCATTTTGTAAAGGAAATTCAAAACTTGCTCCTGCTTTTTCGATTTTTCCAAACCCATTTAGACAAGATATAAATATATCGGCTAGCGAATTACCTTCAGACAAAGCGACAATCAACATTTACAATATGTTGGGCTCACTTGTTTATCAACAAAAAGCTAATGCTACCAAAGGAGAGTTGCTGACTAATATTGACTTAAGCCACTTGCCTCCAGCAATATATGTTGTGCGAATTATTTCGGGAGAGTATTCAGGTGTTGCTAAAATCGAAAAACATTAAATAGTATATCATTTTACGATAGAACAGATTTAATCAAACTTTTACAATTCTATTTTTGATTGCATACATCACTAAACTTGCGGTATTTCTACATTGTGTTTTTTCAAGGATATTAGCACGATGTTTTTCGACAGTTCTTTTACTGAGGAATAATGTTTCGCCGATTTCTATATTTGATAATCCTTGACAAATAAGATTTACTATTTCTGTTTCTCTTTCGGTTAAGTCGGCTTGGTCGCTATTTTGGTCGTTAGAGTGAGTTAATTGCGTAATTAGATTTTGAAGAAGTTCTTGACTAAAATAACTGCGTCCTTCAACCGCTGCACATAGAGCCGACTGCACTTCATCTATATCTGAGTCTTTTAACAAGAATCCAACTACACCAGCATCAACCATTTTGTAATAATAATTTTCATCTCCATACATGGAAAGCGTAATAATTTTTAAATCAGGGAAACGTTTAAGAGCTTCTTGTGCAGCAGTAATTCCGTTCATCTCTGGCATCTCAATATCTAACAAAACTATATCAACTGGAATCAACTCCAGAGTGTTTAAAAACTCTATCCCTGTTGCAGCTTCTGCAACAACTTTAAATTTATCAAAAGAGCTTAATAATAGTTTAAGACCATTACGAAATAAAGCATGGTCGTCCACTATCATTAAATTATAAACATTATTCTGCGTTTTCATCTTTAAATGGTATTTGAATTATCATTTCAGTTCCTTTGCCTTCCAAACTGTTAAAATCGACACTTCCCTTTAGAGAGTTTACCCTACTAAGTATATTGTAAAGTCCAGTTCCTTTTTCTTGTGATTTTAAAACAGTATTCATGTCAAACCCTTTGCCATTATCCTTGTATTTGAGTGTAACTGCAAACAAGTCGTAATATAAATTGATGCTTATTTTTTTTGCGTTTGCATGTTTAAAAGTATTATTTACAAGCTCACAAAACACACGGTATAAAACAGTTTCAATGTTTTGTTCCATTCTAAGACCTTTTAAATTGCTTTGATAGTCAATTTTTATGCTCTCAGTTGCATTAATTTTTTGCAAAAAATTGCTAATCGCTTTTTCTAATCCGAAATTATCCAAAACATGAGGTGATAAATTATTAGCAATATCCCGAATGCTTTTAATAGACTCAAGAATAAGGTTGTCCATATTGTCAAGAATATCTGCTGAGGTTTCGCTTAATTTTTGTTTTTTTAGTGCCGAAGCCGACATTTTTACAGTCGATAGTAAAGGTCCTAAACCATCGTGGAGATCTTTTGCCAATCTTTTTCGCTCCAACTCTTCGGTTTGAATGATTAGGGATAGATATTTTTTTTCGCTTGCTCGCTTTTCTTTTTCCATTTTATCCATATAATCAAATATTTTCCGAATAAGAACAAGACCAATAGCAAAACAAGTTGCAGAGGATACACCTAACCACATATATAATGTACGATAATAGTATGGTTCAACATCAAAATAAAGCGGTAGTGCCTCCAAAACCATTCGGAATAACAACGAAGCGAAACCAAGACTAATAAAAATCCATGAAAGATTATATTTTGTACGCTTTGTCAACTTTAGTGAAATGATTGCTGCAACAATCTGAAAAACTATCGTTAGGAATAGAACAACCTTAAGAACCATAAATAAATATTTTACAGTGCAAAGATACAGATTTAATACAGATATAAAAGCACGGATTTCGAGAGAATTTATTACTTTTGGCAACATGACACAAATGCGAGTACTAATTTTAAATTATGAATACCCTCCACTTGGGGGCGGAGCAGGCGTTATTACTCAAAATATCGCAGCAGGACTTGCAAAAAAAGATCATAAAATAACTGTTGTTAGCACTTGGTACAAGGGCGAAGATGAAGAGCAAATAGAAAACAATCTTAGAATAATTCGTTTAAAATGCAAACGTAAAGAAATTTATATGTCAAATCCATGCGAAATGCTATCGTGGGTATTTGCAGCAAAGAAGTATTTAAAAAAGCACCTGATTACTAATAAATATGATATTTGTTTTGCAAATTTTGCTCTCCCAGGCGGCGAAGTAGCATACAGTATGAAACTAATGTATGGATTACCTTATGTTATAATGTCGCATGGTCATGATATCCCATGGTTTATGCCCGAACAAATGATGTGGTATCACGCTATGACATATCAATGGATTAGAAAAATATGTCTCCAATCCGAAAGAAATTATGTCCAATCAAACGATATGAAAGAAAATATCGATGCTTTTTTGGGAAAGTCTTTTAATCATAAAAATAAAATAATATTTAATGGTTGGAATAGCAGTATTTTTACGCCAGATTATAATAAATTATCTAAAAAATTTATAGTGTTATTCCCTGGAAGATTAGTAACACAAAAAGATCCAATGAGTTTTCTAAAAAGTATAAATATTGTTCGTTCTCAAATTCCCGATATAAAAGTACACATACTGGGAGACGGGAAACTTCGAGGGAAAATGGAGAAGTTTGTAAAAAGCAATAACCTTACAGACACTGTGGTTTTTTGCGGATGGCTGTCTAAAGAAAAAATGTTAGAAGAGTACCAAACTGCATCTGTTACCGTATTGCCCTCGCTTAACGAAGGTATGAGTATTGCTACTTTAGAAGCATTATCTTGTGGACAATACCTTATTGCAACAAAGATAAGTAATAATGCAAACCTCATTAAATCTGGAATAAATGGAGATTTTATTGAGAAGAAAAACCCAAAAGATATAGCCGAAAAAATATTAGACTTTTATAATTCAAAATTCTTAAGAAACTATCGTATCAGCCACGAAAACCTAAAAGAATATGATGATCTATATGAATGGGATAATATAATTGAGCAGTATGAAGAGGACCTTATTAACATAATTGAGAAAATTTAATATATTAATGATTAACTTATTGTTTAACAATTCCATTGTGTTTGCAATAAAATTTCGCAGTAAATATGAAAGTAAATAAAACCAAAATTAATGTTTTCTGGTTTAGACGAGACCTCACTCTTGTTGACAATCATGGTTTGTATATGGCACTTAAAAGCTCATTGCCAGTTTTGGGGTTGTTTATTTTTGATAAGGATATTTTAAACGATCTGGATAAAGATGACTCACGTGTTAGTTTTATTTATGATACGCTTAAAACTATTAATTCAAAAATTAATAGTTTTAATTCAAATCTCATTATCAAAAATTCGACTGTTGAGCAAGCTTTTAACGAAATAATTGAGCAATTTGATATTGTAGAAGTATTTGCTAACGAGGAGTACGAGCCAGATGCGATAAAGCGAGATAGTTGTATAAAACAACTATTAGACAAGCAAAATATAAGGTTTAGTTTACATAAAAATCAGGTGGTCTTTGCTAAAGATGAAATACTAAAAAATGATGGTAAACCATACACAGTTTTTACTCCATACAAAAACAAATGGCTCCAAAAGTTTCAAGAATGCAAATTATCTTTTTACCCTTCGGAGGGTTTATTAAAGAACTTTATACAATTAAAATATAATTTTCCATTATTAACAGATATTGGTTTTAATAGAGGTAAGTTAATAGTTAGGTCTGTTAATTATGACACAATTAAAGAGTACGATAAGTATCGTGATTTCCCTTCGGAAGATTGTGGCACATATACTGGACCACATTTAAGATTTGGCACAATAAGTATCAGAGCATTAATGAGAATAGCTGTAAAACAAAATAGTGTATTTCTAAGTGAATTGATTTGGCGTGAATTTTTTATGCAAATTCTGTATCATTTTCCTTATGTTGAGCAAAGGTCTTTTAAGCCAGTTTATGATTTTTTGAAATGGGAAAATAACGAAGAACAATTTGCAAAATGGTGCTTAGGAGAGACTGGGTATCCAATTATTGATGCAGGAATGAAAGAACTTAATAGCACAGGATATTTGCACAATCGTGTGCGGATGCTTACCGCTGGTTTTCTTGTTAAGCACCTTTTAATTGATTGGCGTTGGGGAGAAGCTTATTTTGCACAAAAGCTATTAGATTATGAGTTGTCAAGCAATAATGGTAATTGGCAATGGGCTGCTGGCACAGGATGCGATGCCGCTCCTTACTTTAGAATATTTAACCCTTACACTCAGCAGCAAAAGTTTGACAAGAATTTTAATTATATTACCAAATTTATGCCATATTTTGACACCAATAATTATTTGAAGCCAATTGTTGACCACAAAACTGCTCGTGATAGATGTATTAGGAGTTATAAAGACTGCATTGATAAACAATAGGTTACATGTTTTATAAGATGTTTTTCTTGGTGTAATTAATAAAAATTTGCACCAAATATTATTTTTTGTATATTTACACAAAGAAATTATGCTTATGCCCGACAAACCAAAAATACTTATTGCAGATGACGAGTCTCTGAATTTTCTTTTTTATTCGGAGGTTATAGACCCAGAGACTTTCGAATTAATTTATGTGGATAATGGAAATGATGCCATAAAGAAAGTACGTGAAATGGGAAATGATATATCATTAGTCTTGATGGATATGAAAATGCCAGGATTAGATGGCTTTACGGCGACTAAAGAAATACGCAAATTTAATTCTATAATTCCAATAATTGCACAAACTGCGTATGCATATAAAGAAGATTATGATAATGCTATTGCAGTTGGTTGTAATGATTATATTTCAAAGCCAATTCACGAAGAAGAATTACTCTCAAAAATATTTTCATTGTTACCACAAAAATCTTAGTTTAAATTATTTAGTTTATTGATTGAAAATCCTTTAGTTTTGTACCCTTTGTCGTATTACCTCATAAATAAACATTCCTGCTGCAACTGACACATTAAGCGATTCTGTTTTTCCACTCATAGGGATTTTAACTACTTTATCTACTCGCCTAAGCACCTGAGTGGACACTCCTTTGTCTTCACTGCCGACTACGATTGCAAGGGCTTGCGTAAAATCGACATCATACACTAAGTCTGATGCCTTTTCGCTTGCAGCTATTACAATTAATCCTAATTGGTTTAACAAAAGTATTGTATCAACCAGGTTTGTTTCTTTGCAAATAGGAATATTGTATAAAGCTCCAGCCGAAGTTTTAATCGCATCTTCTGTTATACTGACACTATTGTCAGAGGGGATTATAATTGCATCTGCCCCAAGGCATTCGGCAGTGCGAGCAATAGCACCAAAATTACGAACATCAGTAATCCCGTCGAGTATTAGCAATAAAGGCACTCGTCCTGCTTCAAAAACAGAACTTACAATATCTTCTGTATCTTGATAACTTATAGGTGACAAATACGCCACTACTCCCTGATTATTTCCTTTTGAAATTTTATCGATTTTTTCGTTTGGAACATACTGCACTTTTATATTATTTTTACGTGCCTCTGCCATTAGCTCACCAACTAAACTTCCAGTAAGTTGATGTCTAACTAATAATTTGTCTATCTCCTTACCCGATTTAATTGCCTCAAGCACAGGTCTTATTCCAAAAATAAATGTCTCCATTAAATTAGTTTTTAGTTATTGTAAAAATGCGACCGTTTCGCCATGTATTTACAGCTTGTGCCCAAACTGCTTGGTAGCGCACATCACGTCTTAATAATACTTTTTTTTCTGAATATAGACTATTGACTACATCAAATTGAAATAATACTCCAGCAACATCGGGATTTTCTCCATAAAACCACTCTTCGCCGTTAGCACTAATATTAACAATTGTCGGAGGTCCTAAAATAACATATAAAAGTCCTCTGTCAGTTTTCCAGCCTTCGCGATAATCACTAAAAAATTTGTTTGCTAATCTTACTCTATTATAAAATACTCGTATTTGTTCTTTTGCAAATTTTTGATTCTTAGATAAACTTAACCAATAATTATCGATAGCTATTTTTAAATCTTCGGCATTTTTGATTTGTTTCATATCCTTGTTTGTCGCAAACAGGTTTAGTGGTTCAAGCATATCAGATAAAATATTTATATCAGGATATTTATCTCTTGGGTTTATAAAACACATTAAACCAGGCTCTTGTGTAGATGTCTTTAACACATAAAACCCAAACTGGTCAAAAGTAATGGTGTCTCCTATACGATATGTGAAAACCGAGTCGGGTACAATAATATCTTCTGTACTTTTGAGTGCAAAATATGGTGGGATAATAATATCATCGGAGTATTTATAATATTCAAGTGTTGCAGTATTATTATTTAAAAAACTAGAGCTTATTATATACGTATGATGTCTATCGACAAAATGATTATACTTTATTTTTGAATCAGGACTCAATTCTTCAAGTAAAAATTTATGAGCAAGATTACCACTTGAATTATCTATATCTACAATAATCCTACTTCCACCCTTTCTATTTGCGAGTATAAAACCAACAATAAGTTTATTCTTTGAATTAGGTTTGAGGTTTACTCTAAAATAACTGTCTGAATAAGGATTATCAGCTTCTATTTTCAAATTAAAAACAATAACTCCAGAGTCTGTAATTTCGAAACTTTCAACATCGCGCAAAGCATATTTAACAATTAGCTCTGATATAGTGTCTGTTTTATTCTTATTGCCCAATCTAAGTTCATCAACATTTATGCGAAAAAAAACAATTGCCGAAGTATCCGATTCACAATAAGTTTGAACCGATGGCAGTAGGTTTGTTTCTGCAGGATTATAAATCGAAGAGAAATTATATTTATAAGATGGTGTTTTTTCAACGCTCATATTAGTTTTTGGAGACACACACGCCCCTGCAAGCAGTACCATCGAAATCAACCAGCCATATATTATGTGTTTACTCGGTATCTTCATCGACATCAAATTTTCGATACATTTCTTTCTTAAATCTTTTCATATAAGTTGAGCTGCCTAAGCCATATTGGTAGAACACACCACCTTCTTTAAGTTCTCTTTGTCCGGGTTTTGTATCATATACAATTTGGTTAAAAGTCTCATCTGCCGATATTGCACTAAATGTCCCTGCATTATATCTAAAATAGTAGTAATTATCGGCATCGGGTTCGAGCAGCATTTCAAAAACATCTCCTCTTCTAGATTTTTCAAATCTTATAAATCCAAAAACATATTTGTTTATCTGATTTTTACCAATGTTTGCAATGCCAATGGGACCATAGTGAATAAACGAATTAAGTTCTGGATAGTAAATAAAAACTAACTCGGTAAAAATAAATTTATCAGAAAGTTCTTTAGGTAATTTTGCGTAATTTCCTAAACTTTGATTTGAAAACCATTCGTCTGCTACTTTTGTTCCAAGATATTCGACTAAAGCTTTCTCAAAGATTTCGTTGCGTGGATTAATTCCCACAAGCCCTTGTGTCGAATTTAAGCGGTCGGACATGTTTTCCATTGCATCTTTGTTAAAATGAGCATCCAGTATCATCGAAAGTTCAAATTCAGTAGTGTCTCTGTCGGGATAGTAGAGTATATCCCCAATAGTATTAGGTTTAAAAAGTCCAAAGTCTTTACTAAAATTGACTCTTCCATTAGCAAAAACATTACATATTGTTCGATGGATATGCAAATAGTTGCCTGGCAGACTTGGTTCATTAAGTTTTTCTTCAGAAGCTATCATATACTTACCTTCTGATGCATCGTAGTGTAAAAATCCATTGGCAATAAATATTTCTTGGTCGTATTGATTTCTTTTTTTGCCAAGGAAAGCTGGATACACTTTATTTGAGTTTGATAATAATATACCTGCTGTTAATCTAGAGTTATTTATATTAACTGGTAAAGTGTCCACGGCGATATAAATTTCATCTGGATCGATAAAGTTTTTAAATTTCAGCCAATTTGCATCGGATGTATCGCATTCATATTTAACTCTAACACCTCCATTAAACTCTAGGTTTTTTTGGTTTGCATATAGATTTACCGCTCCTTGAAAGTCATAAAAAGAACTTAATGTAAAATTATCTGGTTCGAGAATATCTCCATTTGCATAAGTTTGTCCCGATGCATCGACCCCTATTTTATTGAAATGTATTGTTTGTGGTGATTTTGTGTTGTCAAGATAGTCGTAATCGCCATAAGCAGTATATCCTTTTTTGCTAGATATACTTACTACAGAATTATATATTGTATGATATCTTGATGTTGAGTTTGCAATAATTTTAGCATTAGTTATAGGTCGCATAATTGCATCTTTTTCAATTGTGATTTCTCCACTCTCTGTATAAATAGTAGCATCTGCTACTTTTATAAATTTAACTCCTTCGGCATATATAATATGCTCCTGGTAATTGTATTTTGCTCGCGGAGCAACAAAATTAAGAGAGTCTTGGTGTGGATGTATAGAT
The DNA here is from genome assembly GCA_964397745.1 of uncultured Bacteroidales bacterium. Classification (GTDB taxonomy): domain Bacteria; phylum Bacteroidota; class Bacteroidia; order Bacteroidales; family ML635J-15; genus Bact-19. The sequence goes on from CAYNKH010000038.1 coordinate 9,230, forward strand.
GTAAATTTAGGTCCTTCTAAAAATAAGTCTTCCCATTCATTTGGACTTATATCATCACCAGCTGCTTCTAACTTTTCTAGTACATCTGTATCTGCACTTATGGCTAATTCATCTTGATCCATGTACCAGGTCATTTGGTTCATTTCACTGATATATTTGTTTTTAGGAAACCGCCAGATCGTATTTTCCCCATTGGTTTTAAACACACCTTTTCTATCAATAAAATCGACTTTAGTTTTCACATTGTCTGATTCAAAATCAGTATTAAGAACATTTATAGTATATAAATCGAAATTAGCTGTGTCGGCATCTACAATATCTTGTGAAAAGTGAAATAGGTTTGATGTAAGTTTCGCTTTTATTATATGAAGTATTCCACTACCATATAGCCCATCGTGTCTAAGCGTTAAGTCCCCATCAAATATTCCTTGATTTTCATACATATTAAAGTCTGCTGTATCTTTTTTTATAAAGAAATCATCCTCTTCAACATTCCATCTTAGAGTATTGTCTTTTCCCTCAACTTTAGGATATTCTACTGGTGTTTTTTGTTTATTAATAACAAACTCTTCAGAGTGTCCCTCCATGTGGTTTGGGAAGAAAATAAGATAATCTGCATTAATGTTTGAACTTAGATAGTCAATTTTGCCAACCCCTCTTAAACCCTCATTACTGAGGTCTATTTCGTTAAAGTAAGTAGCTTTTCCGTCATAAAGCGACAAGCCATCATCAGGAGTATGAGTATTAAATCCAAGCGAAAAATCACTTTTGCGTAGTACCAAAGTTTCTTTAATTGGAGGGAATATCCCACCTGAATAAAGTGTTCCATCAAAGTGAAGATTTGCTCTTGAGTATCCTTCTATGCTGTCGAGTTCAAAAGGATCTACTTCAAAATAAAAGATATTTCGTTTGTAAGCTCGATTATAAACGTCTTTTCGGTCATAATAGACATAAGTTTTATCTTTTGAATTAAATTTTGGATACTCAGGAAAATCTTGTTTGCCAGATTTATTCATGGGTTCGTCGATATAAAACTCACCGTTGATATGCTCAAGATTATTTCTGACGATTGCTGGTTTGGGTTTCCCTTCGGCATCTAAATAATCAGTTTCGGCGACCATTTTCATTGAATCGCATTGGACAAGTTCTATCATAAAGCGATTGTAGTCAAATTTAAAATTGCTTCCATAAAAATAAAACTGACCGGCCTGTATCGTTCCATTAAAAGTAAAAGAACGATTTTTTTTCATGTTAATTTTTTTATCTATTGGAAAAACTTTAACACTTTGAGAATCTGAAAGATGTACAGATGGAATTCCATCAATTTTTAGGTCAAAATTTAATAGACTTAGCTCAGCATTTGCCACATCTCCTTCGGTTTTGGAATATAATTGCATAACGTCTGAGTCTTTTGTTCCTCGATGTGCTTCAATCATTTTCCATGCCTCTGGAAACACCTTTATGTATTCGGTTTCAGGATCATAACTTAGATAGCCTTCATACGCTAAGGACAAAACCATTTGCACTACCTGTGCAGGACTATATTTCATATATTGAGCTAAATCGCTAAGGTAAAATTCTGGATATCCCGCCCATGAGCTAACAAATCCAGTAATAACCGCTAAAGGGTGTTGTGGGTCACGTTTTTGTATTCTTTTATATTTTTCGAGACGATAGTAATCTGTCGATTCAAATAGTGCCTCATTGGGGACACCAGGAGTCTTAATCATTGTAAAGTCTATTTTAAACTTTTCAATAAACCACTTCATCCATGTAAAGTCCATTGTAATTTGATGATATGAATTAGCGAAGTTAACTTTCGACATTCCGTCTCTGGTTCTTATCAATTCGAGCAGACCAATTTGATTATGAAACCTAAAAGTTAAATTTGGATGATAAATAGAATCTTTAGCAAGTCGTAATACAATGGCACAATTATCTGTTACAATCATTTTGTTGTCGATATAAAAAGCTCTTGAAAAGGCATCCAAAGAAATTGTGTCGTTTTTTGTAATGGTTATTCGTGCAAGTTCGTCTTTTGTACCACTACCAATAAAACTTGAACCATGAATGCTAAAACCCCCTTCATAATCGACACCTTTCACAATATTAGGCAGCTCAAAGTGTTGATTATAACTGGTAAATTTAGGATAGCTAGATTTGTATGGGTTATCTAAATTTCCAGCCTTATCAATTAGTTTTCCTAGCATTGGTTGCTTAAAAAACATAGAGTTTGTAAACACTACAGAGTCTGCGGTATATGTCATATTTCGCATATCAATATCATAGTGTCCCAATTTTGCCTGAATGCTGTCAAGGCCGTATCTTACACGCTCCCAGCCAACGATTCCGTCTTTACCTACCCATTTGTTCTTCATCGGATAATAGACCCCACCAGTTTTATAGATTTTTAGGCTGTCAACTCCTTTGTACCCAACAAGATTGATATTATCAAAAATGATTTTAATTTCTTTATCATAATCTATTAAAAATGAGTTGTTTTCGGCTTTCCATAGTGTTCGAGGTGTTTTAGAAACAATATCATTTACTAATAGTGCATCAATATTTAAAAGGTATTCTGAAATGTTTTTTAGATTTGGACGCTTGCCATCATTTAGTAATTCAATCAAAGCTATCTCATAATCTTCATATTGTCCTTTGTCTATATTTCTTCGATTAAAATTTAACATAATGTCAGCAAAAGCAACAAAATCGGGATATCCTTTACAACCCTTAGCGGCCATTAGGTTAGCTGTATTGATAAACTGTGTTTTTTCGTCAGGTGTTAGGCTATCTGTTTCCCAAAAATCACTAAATTCACGACTCATGCTTTTGCCACTATGTCTTAACTCGCCAGTATAACCAAGCTCTTGCGAATAGGCTTTATCAAACTTGTCTTTATCAACAGGAAATGCCTGCGAAAAAACAAACAATGAGAAAAAAATAAATGCTAAAACTAAAAAAAACTTTTTCATAATTATGTGAGTCTGCATATTATCGAATTTATATCATTGAAAACATTTATAATAATTTTTGCCAATTTAATTAAGCAACAATTCAAATCTGCTTATGAAAAACACAAGCAATCCAATTTTCTTTTATAATACTTTTTACAAAAAACAAACCATAATCATTGCACAGTGTCGTAATCTGATTAAGCTCTGTTTCAAAAAATCCACTCAAAAACAAGAAAGCACCTTTATCCATATAATCAGAATATTTTGGAATATCTCTTTTTAGAATGTTAAGATTTATGTTTGCAAAAACATAATCAAACTTTTTTTGAGGTATGTTAGTAACATCGCCTTTTATCGCCACAATATTAGATATATTGTTTCGTTGGGCGTTTTCAATTGTGTTTTCATAAGCCCACTCGTCGATGTCGATTGCAATAACAGATGCAGCACCCAGCATTGAGGCATATATTGCTAACACGCCAGTGCCGCAACCCATGTCAAGCACCGATGTTTCTGACATTGAGTATTCAGAAATTAATTGCGACATCATATAAGTAGTGGCATGATGACCTGTCCCAAAAGACATTTTTGGCTCAATAAGAATTTTATATTCAGTATTAAAAATTTGATTATGAAATGGAGCTATAATAGCAAGCTTATCATCTATAACAATTGGGTCATAGTTTTCTTCCCATTTTTTATTCCAATTTTGCTGTTCAATTTTATTAATAACAAAATTCAAATTATATGTCTGCATCAGCTTTTTTGTTTCTTTCTCATCGAATGATTTTTCGGGAATATAGGCTTTTAGACTTCCCTTAGCATCGGCAAAACTTTCAAATTCTTGCTCGGCTAAAAAAGCTATCAAAATTTCGGTAAGATATTCTTTTTGCTCGGGTATTTCGACACATAATTCTATATAATTCATATTAAATAGCCTGATAAATCTTTATAAAGTCTTCTTTTTTTAGTGATGCACCACCAATTAGTCCGCCATCAATATCATTTTGCAAAAAAAGCTCAACCGCATTATCTGGTTTTACGCTACCTCCATACAATATTGAAATTTGATCTGCAATATTTTGATTATATATTTCAGTAATTATTGTACGAATAAACGCATGCATTTCTTGTGCCTGCTCGGGGCTTGCTGTTTTCCCAGTTCCAATTGCCCAAACAGGTTCATAAGCAATAACAGTTCTTAAAATATTAAATTTATCGGTTAATGATAAGCTTGATATCAGTTGGTTTTTGACAACATCAAAATATGAACCATCATCTCGTTCATCTTCGGTTTCTCCACAACATAAAATTGGGAATAGTGCATTTTTATGACAATTTGCGAGTTTTTGAGCTATAAGGCTATTTGTTTCGCCAAATATTTGCCGTCTTTCGCTATGTCCAACAATAACATATTGTGCTCCTAGACCTTTTATCATATCGGCTGCAACTTCTCCTGTGTATGCTCCTTTTTCAAATTGGGAGCAATTTTGAGCTGCGACTGAGATTTTTGTGTAATCAACAGCCTTTACGCACGCATCAATATGAGTAAATGGTACACCAATAATTATTTTAACATTAGGAGCAAGTTTATTATTACTAAAAAACTCATTTATTGAACTTGCTAATTTTACACCCTCATTAACGAGCGTGTTCATTTTCCAGTTACCAGCAATAATTTTATTTCTCATTATAATTAGTTTTTAGTTATATACTTGTTTTTAAACATCCAAGTGTGAAATATGTGAAAAATTGCCATAAAAAGCAATAAGGCTAAAATATAATTTAATGTTAAGTGTTTTTCTTTTTCAACATTATGCTGTGTTATAGCTTGCGCAAGTAACTTGGTTTGCAATTCATTAACATCAGGAATGTTTTTCGCTGCCCATTTATCAATAATAGTTCCTTGTTTGAGAAGTAATAATCCTGGATTTGACCTTACAATTGTTTTAAGTGTTATTGGGTCAGTATTGTAAAATTCATAAACTGGATCGTTTTCTTTGATAAAATTAGTAATATCTTCAGCATTTGAGGCTGTCAGACAATAAAACTTTATGTCTGCTTGTTCACAAAATGCAGCAATTTCGTTAATTCTATCAAGATGTTTTTGTTTGGCATTATCAACATGTGTCATTACCAAAAAGAAGAAATAATTATCATCTTCAAGTATTAAATCAGCAATATCCTCACCATAAGGAATAGATTGAAAATTTTGGTTGAAAGTGTATTCTGCATCAAGGAAAACATACTCTTCATCGGGACGAGTAAAAACGGAAAGATGTTCTTCATCGCCTGCAGGGGTAAGATAAATAAGTTTTATCAAATACGGGTCAAGTTCTTCTTCATAAATTATTTCTTGAAAAGTCCAAGTCGAATCTGGCAACATATCTATTGTGAAAGATTCTGTTTCACCATTTTTTGTAAATACAAACTCAGCCTCATAAAGGTTTACATGTAATTCGTCTGCTGGCTCGGGACTAATGCCTGACAAATAAATTGGCTCAATAGTAAAATCGTGAATCGGCGGATGATATCCTTCGGTTACAAGCCTATGGTCAGCATCAATAAATGCCCAAGTAGAATCGGGTAAGTTTTCTGTTAAAAACTCTTTTTGCTTACCATCTTTTTCATAAATAAAAACACTCTCATATACATCGACATTGTCTTTTTCCTCATCAGGAATTAACATTCCGTCTTGGATATTTGCTCCAATATGATAAGGTCTAAAATCGATTATAGGTAAATTTGCTAAGCAGTAGAATGTAAGCCAAAAAGATGCTGTTCCCATAACTACACTTAATGTCCATTGCCAAAACTGACCATATAGAGGTTTGAATTTCTTTCTTTGCATAAAGATAATCAGAACAAAAACAAGAATAATTACGTTTTTAAAAAATGTTTGCCAATTTGTAAGTATTAATGCATCGCCAAAACACCCACAATCTGCAACTGGATTAGCTACTGCGAGCCACAGTGTTAAAGGAGTAAATAATCCCATAAATAACAATACTGCCCATGATGAAATTTTGGGTAATAGATTAAACAGCAATACAATCCCAATTAGTAATTCTGCTACCGAAAGTGCAATTGACATCGGTAATGATAAACTGTTTAAAAACTCAAGGTGCATTGCTATAAAATAGTCACCAAATTTATAGGCCGTTCCCAATGGGTCAACAACTTTTACAAATCCCGAATAAATAAAAATTATTCCTACAAAAACACGACTAAAATTTCTCAATAATTTCATGCCTTTTAATTTTTTAGCGTTATACTCAAATTAATTTTCTGTTTTTTATTTCGTTTATTATCATGCTAGATATATGCTTTGCATCAAGCATGTTTCCGTCTTTATCGCTGCAATCAATTCTTATTAAGTTAGCATCTTTTTCAACGGCTTTAAGATACACATTTCTTACATTCTTTTGAAAAACTAAATTAGCCTCATGAATATCAGTTTTGCCATTAAGATACTCTCTGTCTGCACCATTACGCACTTGAGTCAATTTCTTTTTTGTGAACTCAAAAGGCACATCAAGAAAAATATTTAGATTAGGTTGTGGTATTTTATAGTAATTAAACTCTAAATCTAAAATCCACTTAAAAAGTTTGTCTGCTTCATTATCGTTATTCAGTTTTGCACACTGAAATCCAATATTAGAATATACATATCTATCGTTAATTACTATGCTACCACTTGATTGCCAGTCTCTAATAGTGTTTGCCATATTATATCTGTCGCTAGCAAAAAGCAAAGCAACAAGATTAGGATGAACCTGTTCTAAACTTCCAAAATCTCCACGCAAAAACCTTGAAATCATATCTCCAAAGATTGGCGAATCATTTGTTGGAAAATGAATATATTCAAATTTAATTTGTTTGCTCGTCAAGTATTGCTTGAGCAACTCTATTTGAGTTGATTTTCCTGAACCGTCCAAACCTTCAATTACTATAAAAGACATAAAAAAAATATAATTAGACAATTTTACAAATTTATAAAAATTCATCAAATTTTAGATTGTTTTAAGTGGAATTTTATCAACCTTGCTAAACAACAATTTTTTTTATGATAAAAAACAGCTTGTTATATTAATGTAATCACAAAATACAGCATATAAATTGATTTTACATAATTCTCTTTAAATTATTCCTACTTTACCAATCAATTTAATAAATTTGCCAATAAAAATATTTAACCGTGTTCATAAACTTAAAAGGAAATTTGATAGATTTGGAAATCCCTAAAATAATGGGGATACTCAATGTCAACACCGATTCGTTTCACGAAGCGAGCCGGAATATAACAAAAACAGACATTAAAACTACAATTAGTAAGATGTTCGAAGATGGTGCTGATATCGTTGATGTGGGAGCAATGTCGAGCCGCCCAGGAGCAAAAATTATAAGTGAAAAAGAAGAACTTGCAAGATTAATTCCTGTTTTTGAAATAATTGACAAGTATTTCTCTGACAAGTATTTTTCTATTGATACGATTAGAACTTCTGTTGCAAAAAAATCTGTAATTGAGCATGGATTTGCGATGATAAACGATATTAGTGCAGGCGAATTTGATAAAGAAATGTTTAAAACAGTTGCCGACTGCAAAGTGCCTTACGTAGTGATGCATCTGAGAGGGATTCCTGAAAATATGCAAACAAACACTAATTATCAAGCTCTGCCAGATGATATTATTTATTATTTTTCTCAAAAAACATCTTTGTTAAATAAAATTGGAGTTAATGATGTAATTATTGATCCTGGGTTTGGTTTTTCAAAAACAATTGACCAAAACTTTTTTTTGTTAGAGAATTTAAGTGATTTTAAAATATTTGAATTGCCAATTTTAGCCGGACTTTCGCGTAAATCAATGATATGGAAAACTTTGAATATAACATCGTCTGAAGCTCTAAACGGCACAAGTGTTCTAAATACTATAGCTCTCGACAAAGGAGCTAATATATTAAGAGTACATGATGTTAAGCAAGCAAAAGAAACTATTGAGTTATTTCTAAAAACAAAGAACTCACATTTTGTCAAGATTGAATAAAAACAATTATCACTGTCCGCTAAATTTTTAAAATTTATCGGACAATAACAAAAATAATCATAAATTTGCAACATGATAACCGCATTTATACATATCAGATTTTTAGATATATTGGATATTTTTCTGGTAGCATTTTTATTATATCAGCTTTATCGATTACTAAAAGGTACAGCGGCAATGCGAATATTTGCTGGGATTTTTGTAATTTATCTCACTTGGCTATTAGTAAAAGCAATGAAGATGGAATTAATAGGTTCCATTATGGGGCAGGTTATAGGTGTGGGTATGATAGCACTTATTGTTGTGTTTCAGCAAGAGATTAGGCAATTCTTGTTAATGATTGGTAACAAGTATGTAAGAGGAGGCACTTTTAGGTTATTAAGAAATTCAAGATTCCAATCTGGTTACAGCACTGCAAATATAGAACGTATCACAAATGCGGCTATTGAGCTTTCTAAAACAAAAACAGGAGCTCTGATGGTAATTTCTCGTGATGCCTCATTAAAAACATTTGCAGAAACTGGCGAAATTATAAACTCTGATATTAACACCCAACTGATAAAGTCGGTGTTTTACAAGGATTCTCCTCTGCATGATGGAGCAATTTTAATTTCCGACAACAAAATAATTGCTACAAAATGCATTTTACCTGTGTCGTCTGCTCCAGACCTTCCAAAAGAATATGGGCTACGACATCGAGCAGGTCTTGGAATGACAGAAGTTACTGACACAATTGTAATTATTGTCTCCGAACAATCTGGGAATATTGCAGTCGCTAGAAGTGGACGAATATATGCTGTTGCACAAGTCGAACGACTAAGCAAAATCGTTACTGGTTTTCTTAGCAAATCAAAAGATTAAAAAACTTAGTTTCTCGATTTTGGGGTCTCAAATTTAACTACCTTTGCATAAACGAAAACGCCATGCTTACATTAATAAAAAATGCTATAGTAATTAACGAAGGAACTTCTAAAGCCTGTGATGTGCTTATTGAGAATGAAAAGATTTTGAAAGTCGAAAAAACTGGAGATATTAAAACGAAAGTTGATACTACAATTGATGCTGATGGTTTATGGCTGTTACCCGGAATAATTGATGATCAGGTGCATTTTCGGGAACCAGGAATGACTCACAAAGGAGATATTTATTCCGAATCACGAGCTGCTGCTGCGGGAGGTGTAACTTCATTTATCGAAATGCCAAATACAAATCCGTCAACAACAAGCATTGAGTTGATAAATCAAAAAAATGAAATTGCTGCCAAAAATTCGCTTGTAAATTATTCGTTTTTTATGGGAGCAACTAATGATAATATCGAAGAAATTAAAAATCTTGATCCAACTGAAATTGCTGGTGTAAAGATGTTTCTTGGTTCATCAACGGGGAATTTACTCGTAGATAATAATTTGTCAATTAAAAACATACTTGCAAATTCACCAGTTATTGTTGCAGCACATTGCGAAGATGATACAATAATTAATGAGAATTTTGCAGAGTATAAAAGTAAATTTGGAGACAATATTCCTGTAAAATATCATGCTGCAATTAGATCAGAAAATGCTTGCTATACTTCGTCATCAAATGCAGTGCGAATTGCAAAAGAGACTGGTGGTAAACTGCATGTTTTTCATCTAAGTACAGAAAAGGAGCTATCTTTATTCTCAAACAAGCCTTTGTCAGAAAAAAACATTACTGCCGAAGTTTGTGTGCATCATCTTTGGTTTAATGATACTGATTATGAAAAATATGGCACAAAAATAAAATGGAATCCAGCTATTAAAAAAGAAACTGACAGATTAGCATTAATTCAAGCTTTAAAAGACGAAAAAATTGACATTGTTGCCACAGATCACGCTCCACACACTCTTGAGGAAAAAGACAATGTTTACACAAAAGCACCTTCGGGCGGACCAATGGTTCAACATTCGTTGCTTGTTATGTTGGAGCTTGCTAAACAAAATTACTTTTTAGCTGTGGATGTTGTAAAATGGATGTGTCATAATCCTACCGAACTGTATAAAATTGAGGGACGAGGATATATTCGTGAAAATTATTTTGCAGACTTGGTGCTTGTAAATCCTAATGCTGAAACATTAGTAGAAAAAGAAAATCTCCTTTATAAATGCGGTTGGTCGCCACTTGAGGGAACAAAATTTGGCAACAAAATTCACACTACGTTTGTCAATGGCAAAATTGTTTTCGATAATGGCAAAATTATTGAGAATGAGGCAGGAAAAAAACTAAAATTCAATAGGTGAAATAATCTTAAAAGCCGACACATGAAATCATTATTATTTCTATTAGCATTTGTTTTGTCAATGCATTCTAATGCTCAAATAAACAGAACAATTTTTGACGAAAGAACAAACCAAGAAGTACTTTATGGTGAGTGTAATACTGACGGTTTTACACAAAATGAATATGGTGCATGGTTTAAGTCTGAATATGATCGCTATGATGTTGATTATGAATATTTTAATCCAAAATACTCTATTCCATTTGATAGCATTTATGTTTTTTTAGGAACATGGTGTGGAGATACAAAAAGAGAGTTGCCTCGTTTTTGCAAAATAATGGACTATGAATATTTTAAAGATACCAAAGTTCGATATTTTGGTTTTGACGGACACAAACAAAATGATGTGATAAATTCTGATGAATTTAATGTTCAATATTTACCAACTTTTGTTTTTTATTATAAAGGGAAGGAGCTTGGGCGGATTGTTGAAACAGCACAAAAAAGTTTAGAAGAAGATATAATGGATTTATTGATGCAAATACAAGAACTTTAGGTAAATCCGATTGTTTATTATCCGTTTTTAAATTTCTTTTTTTATTATGTCTTGTATATTATTTAAAAATATTAATTTTGAAATATGAAGTCATTTTTGATAATAGTGCTTTTGAGTTTATGCCATAATGTGTTTTCACAAAATCAAGACAATTTTCCTTATTGGCTTGAAGGCACATGGGTAATAGAGTCTGAGACAGGCGAATCTTATGAACAGTGGGTGCTTGAAAATCCTAATTTGTTATCTGGTAAAACATACAGGTTTTTTGCTGAGGATACAATTGTGTTTGATACTATGAAAATTAAACGACAGGCAAATGCAATTGTCTTCGAGATGGCTGCTAATATTCGTAATCAACGAGTGATGGCAGGTTTTGTTTTAAATAAACCTACATCAGAACTTTGGAAATTTGAAAATCCTGTAACAGATTCTCCTCATGCAATAAATTATTGGCGTATCGAACCAAACAAAATTTATGTGTGGATAGAAACAATGGATAATGAACATGCCTGCATGGATTTTATAATGATACGAACAAATGAGTAATCCTTTTACAAGACTTGCATTCCCAGAATATGAATTTCGTTTAAAAAAATCAGACGAAAAAGCATTTATATTTGATGATATTCGCAAAAAGTGGGTTGTTTGCACACCAGAAGAATGGGTAAGACAAAATTTGATAAAATTCTTAATTATAGACTTGAATTTTCCAATAAATTACATTGCTGTTGAAAAAGGTTTAAAAATTGCTGGACGAGAATTTCGTTTTGATGCTTTAGTTTATGATAGAGAATTTAAACCGCTGGTAGTTGTTGAATGTAAAGCTCCCGAAATTGCACTTGACCAAGATGTGTTTGATCAGGTTTTACATTATAATTATGAAATAAATGCCCCGTTTTTTCTAATTACAAATGGCTTTGGTTTTATTATGGGAAAAATCTCAAGCGAAAAAGGCGTGGAATTTCTTGAAAAACCTCCAATGTTTGATGATTTGATTGTGATGTAGATGGATTTTGTGTTGTAAAATATCCCTAAAATCTAAAAGGGGGAATGCCAGCACTATCAGT